>DBFWXD010000124.1:0-3674 GCA_048215895.1 Eubacteriales bacterium | reverse complement strand
TGTTTGCCCACCACTATAAGCTGGACAACCTGTGCGTGATCATCGACAACAACGGCCTGCAGATCGACGGCAACATTGACGACGTGATGAGCCCCTATCCCATCCCCGAGAAGCTGCGCGCCTTCGGCTTTGAAGTGGCGGAGATCGACGGGCATGACTTTGAGCAGATGGAGGCCGCCTTTGCCAAGGCCCGGGAGACCAAGGGTGTGCCCTTTGCCATCGTGATGAAGACCATCAAGGGCAAGGGTGTCAGCTACATGGAAAACCAGGTGGGCTGGCACGGCAAGGCCCCCAACGACGAGGAATATGCGATTGCCATGAAGGAGCTCAAGGCTCAGCTGGCGGAACTGGAGGCGATGTAAGATGGCAGATGTGAAGAAGATTGCGACCCGTGAGAGCTACGGCAACGCCCTGAAGGAGCTGGCCGCGGAGCACGAGGACATTATCGTCTTTGACGCGGACCTGGCCGGCGCCACCAAGACTGGCATCTTTAAGAAGGCCTATCCCGACCGCCACTTTAACTGCGGCATTGCCGAGGGCAACATGATGGCCGTGGCCGCCGGAGCCGCCTCCATGGGCCTGGTTCCCTTTGCCTCCAGCTTTGCCATGTTTGCTGCTGGACGCGCCTTTGAGCAGGTGCGCAACTCCATCGGCTACCCCCACCTGAACGTGAAGATCGGCGCCACCCACGGCGGCATCTCCGTGGGTGAGGACGGCGCTTCCCACCAGTGCTGCGAGGACTATGCCCTCATGCGCTCCATCCCCGGCATGGTGGTCATGTCCCCCGCTGACGATGTGGAGGCCAAGGCCATGGTGAAGGCTGCCTATGAGCATGTGGGCCCGGTCTATATGCGCTTTGGCCGCTCCGCCGTTCCCGTGTTCCACGACGAGGCCACCTTTAAGTTTGAGATCGGCAAGGGCGAGGTCCTCCAGGAGGGCACCGACGTGGCCATCATTGCCAACGGCCTGCTGGTGGCCGAGGCTGTGGAGGCCGGCAAGGCCCTGAAGGAGGCTGGCATCTCCGCCCGGATCATCAACATGGCCACTGTGAAGCCCCTGGACGAGGAACTGGTGCTGAAGGCAGCCCGGGAGTGCGGCAAGATCATCACCTGTGAGGAGCACTCCATCCTGGGCGGCCTGGGTGAGGCGGTCTGCGGCGTTCTGAGTGAGAAGTGCCCCACCCCCGTGCGCCGCATCGGCGTCAACGACGAGTTCGGCCACTCCGGCCCCGCCGCCGCGCTGCTCAAGCAGTTCGGCCTGTGCGCGGAGCACATTGTGGAGGTTGCCAAGGACTTCTGCAAGTAAGAAGTTCCATGTTCTGCCCCTGCGGCGGCAGACTCCAATCAGACAAAAAAGCCTGTGCCAATTTGGCACAGGCTTTTTTATATTCCTATTTGATTCAGTGGTGCTCCGCCGGGTCGAAGATGTGCAGGTGAAGCTCCCGGGACAGGGTGCGCAGCACCTGAATGCCCGCCAGGCTGTTGCCCTTGCCGTCCAGGGCGGGACCGAAGATGCCAATGCCCATGCGTCCGTCCACCACCGACAGGATGCCGCCGCCCACGCCGCTCTTGGAGGGAATCCCCACCTGAACGGCAAAGGTGCCCGAGCCGTCATACATGCCGCAGGTGAGCATGATGGTCTTCACCACCCGGACGGTGTCCGGGGACAGCAGCCGCACTCCGGTGGCGGGGCAGATCCCGCCGCCTGCCAGCACCAGGCCCAGGCCCGCCAGGCTCTCCGCTGTGACACTGAGCGAGCACATCCGCACATAGAAGTCCAGGGTGCGCTCCACATCGCTGCGGATGACGCCGGTGTTTTCCAGCAGATAGGCGATGGCCCGGTTCCGGGAGATGTGGGACATCTCCGAGTGGTAGACCTTTTCGTCCAGGGTGATCTGCGGGTCCATGCACAGCTTCCGGGTAAAGTCGAGCATCTTCTCAAAGGAGATGTTGGGTTCCAGATAGCTGTCCACGGCGATGGCTCCAGCGTTGATCATGGGGTTGCTGGGGGTGCTGCCCACCGCTTCCAGCTTGCCCATGGCGTTGAAGGCCTCGCCGGAGGGCTCCATGCCCACCCGTTCAAAGACGGTGTCAAAGCCGCACAGCTCCAGAGCGACGGCCAGACTGATGACCTTGGAAATACTCTGAATGCTGAAGCGCACATCCGTGTCGCCCGCGCAGCAGCGCTGGCCCTCCCGGGTGAAGATGCAGGCCCCCAGGTGATGTTTGTCCATCTTGCCCAGCTCAGGAATGTAGGTGGCGGTCTGGCCCTGCTCCGTCACGGGCCGGGCGGCATCCACGGCCTGAGAAAGAATACTCTGAATCATAGCGGTGCTCCCCCTTATATAGGTGATTTCTTCTAGAAAGAGCATACCAGAAAACGCGGGATTTGTGTAATACGAAAAAGTTTTGACGGTTATTAAAAAAACGGATAGCGAATACCGCTATCCGTTTGCCCTTAGTTGAGGCGGGTTTTGACGTTGTCCAGAAACTCCCGGGTGATCGCCGACAGGGTTTCGCCCTCCATGGTTACATAGCCGAATTCAAACAAAAAGTCACAGCCGCTGATGGGTACCGACATGGCCTGATAGCCTGCCCCCTGCATCTCAAAGTCGTGAATGCCGATGGAGTAGAAGTCGCTCACCGAAATGAGCCGCATGAGCGATTCCCGGTTGGACAGGTAGATAACCTTGCTGCCCTGGTTCTCCCGCAATTCCGGCAGCTGAGCCTCAAAGAGGCTGTGGGTCAGGTCGTCATACTGGCCCAGATAGCGGATCATGCCGTAGGGGGCCAGGGCGGAGAGGGTGATGGGCTTATTTTGGAGTACCAAGGGGTGGTGCTTGGACAGGACAATGTGGGGCTCCACATAGGCCAGGCTTCGGTAGACCATCCCCTTTGCGCTGAGCAGCTTTTCCAGCTCCCGGCGGCGTTTGCTGTCAAAGTGGAAAATCCCCACCACGGCCCGGCCGGAGAATACATCGTCAATGACCTGCTCAGGGCTTCCTTCAAAGAGCCGGTGGGAGAAGGCGGGGCGGTCCCGGTATTTAAGGACCACCTCAATAAAGCTCTCCATCACGTGGGAGAACTGGGTCATGGACACAGAAAGGTGGTCGGGCTGGTCGGATTCCGGGGAAGAGGACCGGCGCAGACAGCTCATCTCCTCCAGCACCCGGGCGGCGTGGGTGAGAAATTCCTCCCCCTCGGGGGTGAGGGTGACGCCCTGATTGCTGCGGTTGAGGAGCAGATAGCCAAACTCATTTTCCAGGTCGTGGATCATCTTTCCCAGGTGGGGCTGGGAGATGAACAGAGCCTGAGCCGCCTTGTTGATGGAGCCCAGCTGGGCTACCTTAATAAAGCATTCCAGATGCTTGAGACTGATGTTATATTGCACGGGCGCTTCCCCTCCGTTCCACAGATCCAGGTCCGTTGGGGAAATTATATCATTATATTTTGAAGAAATCCACTGTTTGCCGGTCGCCCAGGCCCCTTACCGCCCCAAAAGCAGAGGCTGGAGCTGCTCGCCCGCCAGGGCGGCCTGGGCGGCGTCGGCCACCCGGGAGAAGTCGGCCACCAGCGAGGCGGGCTTTTTCTCCGGGTCGTCCTGGCCGAAGGGAACGAAGTAGATGTACTTGCGGCCCAGAAGCGCGCCGATGGAGGGGGCGGAGGCGGCTAGAC
>DBFWXD010000123.1:0-9344 GCA_048215895.1 Eubacteriales bacterium | reverse complement strand
ACTGTATTCTGACGCTGTTTTTAAACTGCGGCCTGCGGATTTCCGAGCTGGTTGGATTAAATAAAACGGATATTCGAGGAGACCAACTGCGGGTGTTGGGCAAGGGCAACAAGGAACGGGTTTTGTTCCTGAACGAGGCCTGCCAGCAGGCACTGGCCGACTGGATGACCGAGCGGGACGCCATGACGCTGGTGGACCAAAACGCCCTGTTTGTCACCCTTCAGAACCGCCGTCGGATCACCACCGCCGCGGTACATAAGCTGGTGAAAAAGCACCTGGCGGCCGCGGGGCTGGACAGCACCCAGTACTCCGCCCACAAGCTGCGCCACACCGCCGCCACCCTTATGCTGCAAAACGGCGTGGATGTGCGTACCCTCCAGGAAGTGCTGGGCCACGATCACCTGAACACCACCCAGATCTATACCCACGTGGACAACGAGGATCTGCGCACGGCCGCCCGGGCCAACCCTTTAAGTCATACAAAACAGCGGAAAAAGCCAAAATTACCGGAAGAAGAAACATAAAAAGTGAGGTTTTCAAAATGAGCGTTCTCTACATCATTGCCGATTTTTTTGCTCCTGTGGTCATGTTTATCGTGGGAATTCTTTGGCGTATCTCCCCTCCCCCCTTCCAGTCCAAGGGCCTGACCTACAGTACCGAACTTACCCGCAATAATCCGGAAGCCTGGGCTGCCGCCCATCTCCATTGCAGCAAGCTCTGGGTCCGGATCAGCGTTCTCAGCGCCCTGGTCAGCGGCGTGCTGATTTGGCTGTTCCCCGAAAACCATGCCAACTTCTGGGTGTGGATCATTGTGGGACAGATGGTGCTGTTTTGCGTGTCGGTTTTTATGGTGGATCTGCTGTTAAAGACCAAATTCGGGGATGAAAAATAAACGAAAAGCGGAGCGCATAGACGCTCCGCTTTTTTATGCCCATTAGGGGTGGTCGTCAATGGGATAGGCGACGCCTGCGTTTTCTCCGGTCAGCGGGATATACCACGGGTACAGCTCCACAGCCACCGCTTCGTCCAGATCCAGAGGCTCCAGGAACTGCCAGTTGCCTAAAATACAGACTTTGGTAGGACTCATCCGGCCGTGGCTGATCTGTACCTGTTCCAGCCGTGAGCCATCGCTGCGCACCACCGCAAAGGGGCAGTTTCCCCGATACCCCATCTCCCACTCCCCTCTCACCATGGCGCCCAGAGGCGTCAGGATCAGCTGGGTGGGCAGGCGCGTACCTTCCGCCTCTCCGGTGAGGGTAAGCTCTATGGCCGGATAGTTTTCCACCTGGAAGGGAACCTCCCATTCGCCCAAAATCGGATCACTCATAAGGACGGTACCATAGGCATTGGAAAGGGTGAGCCTGTCCAGATCCTCCGGGTGGATATCAGAGAAGCTGATTCCCACATAGGCCTTGCCGTCCAGTTCAAAGCTGATGTCCTCCGAAGCGCCGATATACAGCTCCCCATCCAGGTAGATATTGGTCAGAAGAAGCGACTGGCGGCTGTATGCCGATTCCAGCAGCCCGCCCTCTGCCAGCTGGACCAGGACCTGGAACGTACCGTCCGCGGCAAACCCCATGGAGGACAGCTCCGCTTTGTCAAAGCCGCTCAGGGGCGCCGGGGTCTGGCCCGGCTTCAGCACCACCTGCCCATCGTCCAGGGTCATGGAATCGAGGATTTCTGCTGAGACAAGCTCCTTTGGCAGGGGTTCTGAGGTTGTAAATTCATACACCTGGGGCCAGACATAGCCCACCCAAAACCGGATATCCTCCTGGAGATCGCTGGGTTCTTCCCGCTCTTCGTTGATCTCAAACAGCGCGGTATGGGTGTCCGGGTCAAAGGCCACGCAGTTGGATAACACGTTCTCCTCTCCGGTATCCCGCTGAACCTTGCACCAGATCTTGGTGTTTTCATCGATCATCCGCTCCCCGGTCAGGTCCCGCACCTGTACATAGAGCTTTAACCGGTACCGGTCGGTGACCGCCGAGAGCACAGAAATCTCAAAGTCCTGGTCCACAGCGGAGGATTTGTCAATCTCCCGGCTATACGGGGCAAAGTCGCCCAGTGCCTCAAAGAGCTGCTCTCTCAGACCGGGAGAAGCGGCCAGGGCCGTTGCTGTGACAGCGATGCACAAAGCTGCCGCAATGAGGAAAACGCGAAGCTTAGGGCGGCGGGAAGGCGTGGCCGGTTCAGCGGCCATAGCTTCGGCCATGCGCGCCATAGCGTCCGGGGGCAGGGATATGCGTTCCATTTCCTGTTGATAGTCCCGTTCAAACATAGTCTCCCTCCTCGCTCAGTTTATCTCGCAGCATGGTCCGTGCCCGGAACAGGCGGGTCCGGATGGCCCCTTCCCGCTTGCCCAGTGCCTGGGCAATTTCCGCCACGGACATGCCCTCGTAATAAAACAGGTGCACCGGAATCCGGTAGTCTTCGGGCAGAGACCAAACGGCCTCCAGCACGCCGACTCTCTCCGGCTCCGGCTCCGCCGCGGCGATGTGCTCCGCCTCTTCCAGCGGGCGGTTTTTCCGCCGCCACGGGGCACGAAACAGATCCCCCGCGCAGTTGGCCGCCACCCGCAAAAGCCAGGCCTTGCGGTGCTCCTCATCCTGAAACTGTGGATTGGCGCGTACCAGACGTAAGAAGGTCTCCTGGGTGATGTCCTCCGCGTCCTCCCGGCTGCCCGTCCGGGCATAGGCCAGGCGGTATATGGTCTGGCCGTACTGGGCCACCAGCTGTTCCGCCTGTGTATAGTCCATGTGATCCGCCTCCCTCATTGGTCCTTCTAATAGGTACACGCCGTACTGGGGCAAAAGGTTACAAGGAATGGAAAAAAGAAAGGCGGACGCTGTGGGCGTCCGCCTTATCATGGAATGGGAAATCCCTTTACATCTCGATGAGCTCATACTCCCGGGAACCAAGGCCAATCTTCTCAGCGTGCTCCAGGCAGCTGCGCCACTCCGACTCGGGGGTGGAGTTGGTGAAGTGGTCGTGGTGGTCGTGGAAGTTGGGGTCGGCCAGGTGCTTGGCCAGCTGGCTGCCCGGCATGGGGGTGGCGGCCAGACAGGCGTCCACGCAGGCCTGATCCAGAGCCAGAGGATCGAAGGAGGCAAACATGCCGATGTTGGGCAGAATGGGAATGTCATTTTCTGCATGGCAGTCGCAGTTGGGGGACACATCCACCACCAGAGAGATATGGAAGTTGGGGCGTCCGTCAATCACGGCCTTGGTATACTCGGCCATGCGGCAGTTGAGGGCTGCCTGGGCATTGTCGTTGGTGAAGTAGATGGCATCGAAGTTGCAGGCACCCAGGCAGCGGCCGCAGCCCACGCAGTTCTGCTCGTCCACGGTCATCTTCCGAGTCTCGGGATTGAAGACCAGGCCGTTGTTGGCGCACTCCTTCTGGCAGCGCATACAGCCCCGGCACCGGCTTTGGCTGATCTTGGGTTTGCCGCTGGCGTGCTGCTCCTTCTTTCCGGCCCGGGACCCGCAGCCCATGCCGATGTTTTTGATGGCACCGCCAAAGCCGGTCATCTCGTGGCCCTTAAAGTGGCTCAGGGAGATGAACACATCCGCGTCCACAGGTGCTCCAGGGCGTTTTTCCGGCTGCCGGGGTACATGGTGTTGCAGTCGGTGAGGAAGGGCTTGCCGCCCAGCTCCTTCACCACATCCACCACGGCACGGGCGTAATTGGGCCGCAGATAGCTGATGTTGCCCAGCTCGCCAAAGTGCATCTTAATGGCGACAAATTTTCCTTCCAGATCCAGATCCTGAATGCCCGCCTTTTTGATGAGCTTTTTCAGCTTGGTGGGCAGGCCGTCACCATAGGACTCGGTATGAAAATCGGTAAAATAAACTTTAGATTTCGACATACTTCCAACTCCCTTTATGTACATGCAATGATGAGATATTCCTTAAAACGGTCACGCCCGCTCGGCGCGCCGGGCTTCCAGAATGCCGGGGATAATGGCACACAGGGAACCTGCCACAATCAGAACAATGCCCAGCAGCATATTCCGGGAAATGACCTCCCCGTGGACCATCCAGGCCAGCACCGGAGCCAGGGCCGGCTTGAAGAAATAGACCAGGGACACCACGCTGGCGGGCTGATACTCCATGGCCAGAAAATAGCAGCAAAAACCGATTCCCGCCACACCCACAGACACAAAGAGCACATAGGGCAGGTTTTCCAGGGTGTATCCGGCAAAAATGGGAATGTTGGCGAAATCGGCCAGTCCCGCCCCGATGAGAGCCTCAGCCAGCGCCGGAATGTGGGACAGGAGGATCAGCACCAGCAAAATGAGGCTTCCGAAGAAGAAACTGAAGCAGGTGACCACCGCGCCGCCGTACCGGGCACACTTGCGCTTGCCCAGCACCCCGTAAAAGGAGAACAGAATGGTGGACAGCAGGGCCAGCCCGGTGCCCAACAAATTAACAGAGGTATGGAAAGGATTGATGATGGCGATGGTTCCCGCCACCTCCAGAACCAGGGCGGCAATGTGCCGGGGCAAAATGGGCTCTTTCAGCAGAAAAAAGGCCAGAAACGTGACAAAAACCGGGTTGCAGCTAAACAGGACCGCCGCCACCGACGATCCGGCGTAATTGACGGCCACATGAAGGATGGGCATACTCAGCGCGATGCCCAAAAGACCCAGCAGGGCGAAGTGCGCCAGACTCTTTCCGTCCAGCCGCTCTCCCCTCTTTTTCAGCGTGTGCAGGGCCAGGGGCAGCAGAATGACAAAGCCCACGGCAAACCGGCACAGGGTCAGCTGCATGGAGTTGAGCTGACCGGAGATGAATTTCAGCACCACCTCATAGGAGGTAAACAAAATAATGGTGATGAGGATATAAAAATACCCTTTTTTGGACGACATGCGCTCCACTTCCTCTCCTGCTTAGTATAGCACATTCCGCCGGAGGGAACAAGTCAGTCCATCAGCTGGAGGAATTCCTCCTCGGTGAGCACGGGAATGCCCAGCTCCTGGGCCTTGCGCAGCTTGGAACCGGCGGCCTCCCCTGCCACCACATAGGTGGTTTTTTTCGACACCGAGCCGGACGCCTTGCCGCCCCGGTCTTCAATCATTTTGGTGGCCTCGTCCCGGGTAAAGCGCTCCAGCGACCCGGTGAGCACAAAGGTCTTTCCCGCAAACCGCTGGTCTTCCCCCTTCTGCTCGGCCAGCATATTTACTCCGGCCTCCTTTAGCCGGGCGATGAGATGGAGGCTCTGGGGGCTGTGGAACCAGTCCACAATGCTCCGGGCGGTGATTTCCCCGATGTCCTCCACCGCCGTCAGCTCCTCCAGCGTGGCCGCTTGCAGCGCATCCAGGCTGCCGAACCGGCCGGAGAGAACCTTTCCGGTCTTCTGCCCCACCTGGCGAATGCCAAAGGCATAAATGAGCCGGGACAGGTCCTGCTCCTTGGACTTCTCAATGGCGGCCAGCAGGTTCTGGGCGGACTTTTTGCCCATACGATCCAGGGCGGCCACATCCTCCTCCTTCAGGAAGTAGAGGTCGCCCGGCGTCTTCACCAGCCCTGCCCCCACCAGGTTCTCTACCACAGCAATGCCCAGACCTTCAATGTCCATGGCATCCCGGCTGGCAAAGTGGGCCAGGGTGCGCAGCAGCTGAGCGGGGCACTCCGCCCCGGTACACCGGATGTGGGCTCCGTCCTCGTCGCGCTCCACCGGGGCGCCGCACTCCGGGCACACCTGGGGGAAGCGGTAGGGCTCCGTTCCCTCCGGGCGCTTGTCCAGCACCACGGAGAGCACCTCGGGGATGATTTCACCCGCCTTGCGCACCAGCACCGTGTCCCCGATGCGGATGTCCTTTTCGGAAATAAAATCCTGGTTGTGGAGGGTGGCGTTGGTCACCGTGGTGCCCGCCAGACGCACCGGCTCCAGTACTGCCTTGGGGGTGAGCACTCCCGTGCGGCCTACCTGAATGACAATGTCCGTCACCCGGGAGGGCTTTACCTCCGGGGGATATTTATAGGCGGCAGCCCAGCGGGGAAATTTGGCCGTGGAGCCCAGGGCCTGACGCTGGGCCAGGTCATCCACTTTGATCACTGCCCCGTCAATGTCGAAGGGGTAGTTTTCCCGGCCCTCGCCGATGGCCTCCACCTGCGTGACGGCCTCCTCAATGGTGTGGCAGATGACATGGGGAATTACTTTAAAGCCCTTGTCTGCCAAGAAGTTAATGCCCTCCGTGTGGCTGTGGAGCTCCATATTCTCCGCCCACTGAATATTAAAGACCGCAATGTCCAGCTTGCGCTGAGCGGCAATCTTCGGGTCCAGCTGCCGCAGGGAACCGGCGGCGGCATTCCGGGGATTGGCAAAGAGCGCCTCTCCCCTCTTCTCACGCTCCTCGTTGAGGGCATGGAACACCTTTTTAGGCATATAGACCTCGCCGCGGACGATCAGAGTGCCAGGTACATCAGGGATACGCAAGGGAATCGACTTGACAGTACGCAGGTTTTCGGTCACGTCCTCCCCCACGTTGCCGTCTCCCCGGGTAGCCCCCCGGACGAACAGGCCATCCTGATATTCCAGGGCCACAGACAGCCCGTCCACCTTGGGCTCTACGGAGTAGGCTACCTCCGCCTCTACCCCGCGCACCCGCTGGTCGAAGGCACGCAGCTCGTCAAAATCAAATACATCCTGCAAGGATTCCAGCGGCACCCGATGGGTGACCTGGGTGAAGGCCTCCAGAGCCTGTCCCCCCACCCGCTGGGTGGGAGAGTCGGGCGTGATTGCCTCCGGGTGGGCGGCCTCCAGCTCCTCCAGGCGGCGCAGGGCGTGGTCATAGTCGTAGTCGGACATGGTGGGGTTGTCCAGCACATAGTATTCATAGCCTGCGCGGTTGAGTTCCTCGCGCAGGCGGGCAATTTCCTTCAATTCGTCCATATGGATACCTCCCCTTTGGGTGTACAGTGGAATGTTGCGGCCAGACGGGGAACTGCCGCCCGGCACAGGGCGTAGAGCAGATAGCCCAGCAGTGCCCCGGTGGTGTTGAGGATCACATCGTCAATGTCGGTGCTCCGGCCGATGAAAAACTGGATAAACTCGATGGAACAGGAGCACAAAAAGCCCAGGGGTACGGTCTTCCACCAGGTCCAGCCCCGCCACAGCAGCGCCGGAAAGAAGCCCAGAGGCATGAACATGCCGATATTACCCAGGAGCATAAACATAAGCCAGGGACTCATATTGCGCAGCGCCCGGCGGATCTCCTGAAAGGGCTGCAGCATATCCGGGAGATACCGAAGCTCTCCCATCACCTGTTCCCACTGGGGATAAAAACTTGCCAGATCCCGATGCTGCCAGGCGATGGTCCACTTCCCGTGGAAAAAGAGCCAATCGGTTACGTAGGACCAGAAATTTGCCGGAAACAGCGTCAGAGACACCAGTCCCGCGCAAAACATGATAAAGAGCAGAAGTGCCAGCTCCCGGGCGAAGGAGCTGACAAGCATTTTTCCCTGTAAGCGCTTGCGGCGGAAAGGTTTTAGAAAAAGATACCCAACTACGCCCACCAGCATACAGGGGACCATCTGCACGCAGTATTCCATAATGTTGCCCAGATACCACCAGGCCGTTTCCGTTAAAGTCATTGGTAAACCTCAGTTGCTGCTCCAAGCCCCGCCCTGGAGGCTCAGATAGGTATTGGGCACCTGGCCCACAATTACGGTCTCCGCCAGAGGGAGACGAGTCTGGACCGTTACCTCCAGCTCATCACCTGGGAGCAGGACAGTCATGGGGACGACCACCTCCAGCCAGATCCTGTGAACGGTCTGATTGACTCCGGCGGAGGAGAATTCGCTGTCAAATTCCGCGCTCACCGTCCCTACCGTCATGGCCCGCACCTGGAGATCGGGGCCCTTGGCCCACAGGGGTTCAAAGTCCAAAAGACTGCCCATGGGCAGATGGATCGAGGATACATCCACTCCCTCCAGCGCCTCCAGAATGGTGTCGGTCAGCTCTGCGCGCAGCAGATTCATCTGGGCGGTCTGGGTGGACAGGGCGGTGATCGCTCCGGAGCTGTCCCGTTCAATGGTCACAAAGTCATCGTAACCGACATCCCGCTGGGCCAGATCCTCGGTGACCGCCTGCTCAATGGCGGAAGTCATGGTGTTCTGCACCTGCGTACGGGCAATCTCCGCCACGGCGGGCCGCAGCCGCCACTCCAGCAGCTGAATGATGCCCCATGCCACCAGCAGAGCTGCGGCCAGCGTAATCAGAACGGGGTGTACCGCCAGGCCGCAGCGCCAAGACCGGCCCAGCCTCCTGCGCAGAATCGCGCCCCAGGGCCGTTTTCGTCTTCCCATATCCACACCCCCTCAGGGGAGGATATGGTCCTTCCGGCTTGACCTATTCCAGTTACTGCCGCAGCAGCTCTTCCACCGCCAGCAGAACGCCCAGACGGCCGGACTCAAAGGTCAGCCCGCCCTGGAGATAGACGGTGTAGGGCTCCCGCATGGGGGCGTCGGCGGACAGCTCGATGGAGGCACCCTGGATGAAGGCTCCGGCGGCCATGATAACCTGGCAGTCATAGCCGGGCATATCCCAGGGCTCGGGAGTCACATAGGAGTCCACGGGCGCGCCGAACTGAATGCCCTTACAGAACTTCTTCAGCGCCTCAGGCTGGCGCATATGGATCATCTGAATGATGTCGTGGCGCACGGCGCTGGAGTGGGGCTCGGTCTCATAGCCCAAAAGCTCCATCACCTTGGCGGCAAACACAGCGGTCTTTACCGCCTGGGCCACCGTGTGGGGGGCCAGGAACAGGCCCTGATACAGAAGCCGGTTCTGGCCCAGGGTGCAGCCGCACTCTCCGCCGATGCCCGGCACGGTGAGCCGCTGGGCGGCCCCCTCCACCAGATCCCGGCGGCCGGCGATATAGCCGCCGGTGGGGGCCAGGCCGCCCCCGGGGTTCTTGATGAGGGAGCCCACCACCAGGTCCGCCCCCACATGGGTGGGCTCTTGGGTCTCCACGAACTCCCCGTAGCAGTTGTCCACCAGGACGGCGGCGCCCGGGTTGACCTCCTTTACGATGCGGCACATCTCCCCGATCTCCGCCACCGACAGGGAGGCACGGGTGGAGTACCCCTTGGATCGCTGGATCAGCACCGCCTTCACCCGGGGGTCCGCCGCCGCCCGGGCCAGCCCCTCCAGGTCCGGGCAGTCATCCTTCAGCTCTACCTGCCGGTATTCCACCCCGTAGTCCCGCAGGGAGCCGTGGCCCTTGTCCGCCGTGCCGATGGCCCCCATCAGGGTGTCATAGGGGGCCCCCACCGCGGACAGGAGCACATCCCGCGCCTTCAGCGCCCCGAAGAGGGCGCAGGTGATGGCGTGGGTG
>DBFWXD010000122.1:0-2112 GCA_048215895.1 Eubacteriales bacterium | reverse complement strand
AAACATTAGAAACCGGCCGATTTTGGCCATGTAAACACATAGAAAGGGGTACTTTAATTATGCGTCCTGAACTCATCAGCCAGCCCATTACCGGTATTTGTTCCTTCGGCCGTTATCCCATTTGTCTGGACCTGGACGAGCTGCACGCCGACTTCGGCGTACTGGGCGTCCCCTTTGATATGGGGGTGGGCTTCCTCAGCGGAGCCCGTATGGGCCCCCGCCGTATCCGCGAGGCCTCCACGCAGTATGGCCGCGGTGAGGTAGGCTACTATGACTACGAGGCCGACGAGCAGATGTTGGCCGCTCCCATTACCATCGCCGACTGCGGCGACGCCGACGTGCTTCAGGGTGACCGGGACTATTCCTTCACCTGCATTGAGCGTGCGGTGCGCCGGATTATCCGGGCCGGCGCCATTCCCATTGTCATGGGCGGCGACCACTCCATCAGCATCCCCGTGGGCCGGGCCCTGGAGGAGTATGGCAAGAAGATCTGCGTTATCCAGTTTGACGCCCATCTGGACTGGACCAGCCACGTGGGTCCTCTGGTCCAGGGCAACGGCAGTCCTATGCGCCGGATGTCTGAGATGGATCACATCGGCGAGATGGTACAGATCGGCCTGCGGGGCATGGGCAGCGGCAAGAAGTCGGACTATGACGATGCCCGGGCCTATGGAAGCCGCCTGATCTCCGCCCGGGAGCTCCACGAGAAGGGCGTGCAGTACGTTCTGGATCAGATTCCCGATGCGGAGGCCTATTACATCACCTTTGACATTGACGGCTACGACATGCCTCTGGCACCCGGTGCGGCTTCCCCCCTCCCCGGCGGCATTACCTATGATGAGAGCATGGATATGCTGAAGGCCATCTGCCAGACGGGCAAGGTGGTGGCCATGGATCTGGTGGAGGTGGCCCCCTCCTACGACCCCACCGGCTGTACCGAGCGCCTGGCGGCTCTGACCATGCTTCAGGTCATTGCCCACACGGGAAAGAAGCTTCACGAAGCAAAATAAGCCCAGGATATACAACAGGGCGGCAAGGATAAAGTCCTTGCCGCCCTGTGTGCATCTTCTTGCAATTCCAAGGGCTTTTCATTATAATGAGGTCAACTGAACGGATAAGGAGTTAAAACAATGACCAAATTTTATCACTATAATTTCAATGTTCTGGATTTGGAGCGCAGCCTGTCCTTTTACAAGCAGGCTCTGAACCTGACCCCGGTGCGGGAAAAGGTGGCGGAAGACGGCTCCTTCAAGCTGGTGTTTCTGGAAGACGAGGCCGGAAGTCCCTTCCAGCTGGAGCTGACCTGGCTTCGGGACCGAAAGGAGCCCTATAACCTGGGAGAGTGCGAGTTCCACCTGGCCTTCCATACCGACGAGTATGAGAAGCTGTACGCCAAGCACAAGGAGATGGGCTGCGTCTGCTTTGAGAATCCTGCCATGGGCATCTACTTTATCGCCGATCCGGACGGCTACTGGATCGAGATCGTGCCGGAGCGGAACTGATGGCGGGGAAAAGCCGGAATTTGGGCTGGCCGGGGTTTTTCCGGCTGTTTACGGTGCTGTGTGCCATTCTCCTGCTGCTGGCCCAGAGCGGGCAGGCGCTGGTGGCCGCGGGCTCGGGGACGTGGCAGGTGCTGAGCGTCTATGAGGGGATTACCCGCTGGGCAGTTCCCGCCTTGTTTATGCTCTGGGGAATGTTTGCCTTGGAAGGGGGCAAGCCCCACCTGTCGGGAACGCTGACCGGCCTGGCCCTGCCTGCCTTTTGCCAGCTGGTGGTCTGGGGCGCCATCTATGCCATTGTGGCCCATCTCCTGGGCGGCGGAACCATCTCTCTGGAGGGAATCTGGGGGGCGCTGGTGTCGGCGGCCAAGGGGAA
Organism: Eubacteriales bacterium; assembly: GCA_048215895.1. GTDB lineage: Bacteria > Bacillota > Clostridia > Oscillospirales > Oscillospiraceae > Lawsonibacter. Next base: position 237 of record DBFWXD010000122.1, on the reverse strand, counting down.
TACCTATTTTCACCTGTGGGTGCTCTATCCTCTCATTGGTCTCTATCTGGTCCATCCGGTGCTCCACCGGTTTGTCTCCACAGCCAGCCGGGGAGAGGTACGGTATTTTCTGATCCTGTGCTTTCTGCTGGCCAATCTGCTACCCCTCTGGTCGGCCTTTTACCCTGACAGCCTGTGGGTGAGCCAGCTGGAGCGACTGGACATCCACCTGGTGCTGGGATGGGTGGGCTGCTATGT
>DBFWXD010000121.1:0-2139 GCA_048215895.1 Eubacteriales bacterium | reverse complement strand
GATATTTATAAAAGGACCGGATGGTGGCGACTTTACGGGCCCGGGAGGCGTTGTTGAGCCGGCGGTCCCGGGACAGGAAGTTCATAAAGGCGTAGATGTCAGTAAGGGTAATTTGCTTGACCAGAGACAGATCGACGTCATCAATGGAAATCTGTTCAAAGGGCGTATCTTTGGGGACCAGATTCTTTTCCAGCTTCAGATAGCGGAAGAAGTTTCGAAGGTCCAAGAAGTATTCGTCCACGGTTTGGCGGGAATGTCCTTGTATGGTTTCGTGATAAACAAGGAAATCCCGCAGCAGAGCCGGAGCTTCGGTGCGGTAGTCCATAATAGGGGTCATCCCGGGGAAAAGGGGTTTTTGCCTCCACTCAGGTCAACAAAATTTTTATTTTGTTGACCTGAAACATTACTTCAATCCCAGGCTGATCCGTCCCCTCCTTTCTCTTCACGGGGCTTTTCCGCACGTCCAGCCGCCCCGTTTGGCGACTGGACGCGTTGTACGATGAAACTTACATGTGGTTTGGGTCGTCACAAGCTAATATCTCCGCGTCATTGGGACATACTAAATTCCCTTATGGATTTGGAGATGATGATTTTGAGCCTCATTGCCTGTACCGACCCCTGCGTCTATCAGAAAGACGGCCTGTGCTCACTCTCCCGGGCGGCCTCTCCCGGTCTGGCCGTCCACGGCGGCTGCGTCAACTTCGTGCCGTTGGCCTCACAGCAAGGCGGCCATGGCCTCCCGAATGTTGGACACCCGAATGAGCTCCAGTCCCTCCGGGGCGACTAATTTGCCCTGGACCCGTTTGGGGATCAGGCATTTGGTGAAGCCCAGCCGCTGGACCTCGGCCAGGCGCTGGTTGAGGGCGCTCACCGCCCGCAGCTCTCCGGTTAGTCCCACCTCACCAATGGCAGCCAAGTCATGGGGCACCGGCTTGTCCCGGAAACTGGACGCCAGGGCCAGCACAGCGGCCAGATCGGCGGCGGGTTCCTCCAGATAGAGGCCTCCGATGACATTGAGATAGGCGTCGCAGTTGCCCACCATCAGTCCGCCCCGCTTTTCCAGCACCGCCAGCAGCAGCATGGAGCGGCTGTAATCAATGCCATTGCTCACCCTCCTGGGGTTGCCCAGGCTGGAGGGCACCACCAGGGCCTGAATTTCCGCCAATACCGGGCGCACACCCTCCATCACACAGGTGACACAGGTGCCCGGAGCGTCCTGAGGCCGCCCGGCCAGCAGGGCCTCGGAGGGATTGGGAACCTCGCTGAGGCCTCCGTCCTCCATCTCAAACACACCGATCTCGTTGGTGGCTCCAAAGCGGTTTTTGGCGGCCCGGAGAATCCGGTAGGCCATCTGCCGCTCCCCTTCAAAGTAGAGCACGCAGTCCACCATGTGCTCCAGCACCTTGGGGCCGGCAATGGAGCCCTCCTTGTTCACGTGGCCGATGACAAAGATGGTGACCCCCTCCCCCTTTGCCAGCTGCATGAGAGCCATGGTACACTCCTTCACCTGGCTGACGCTGCCCGGGGCGGAGGTCACATCCCCGTGGTAGAGGGTCTGAATGGAGTCCACAATCAGAATGTCCGGCTGGAGCTCATGGACGGCGTCCAGCATATTTTCCAGGTTGGTCTCCGCCAAAAGGTAGAGCCCCTCCCCGTTTACCTTCAGCCGCTCCGCCCGGAGCTTAATCTGCCGCTGGGACTCCTCGCCGGATACATACAGTACCTTTGCAAAGGCGCACAGGCTGTCGCAGATCTGGAGCATGAGGGTGGATTTGCCAATGCCCGGCGCACCGCCCACCAGCACCAGAGAACCCTGCACCGCGCCGCCGCCCAGCACCCGGTCCAGCTCTCCCATTCCCGTGGAGAAGCGCAGCTCGTTGGTGGTCTCCACCTCTTTCATGGGGGTGGGGCGGCTGAGGGGAATTCCGCTGGCGGAGCCTTTGGCCACCGGGCCGGCCTTCTTTACAGCCTTTTCCGCCGGCTGCTCCACAATGGTGTTCCAGGCGCCGCAGGCGGGGCACTTCCCCTGCCATTTCGGGGTCTCATTGCCGCACTGGGTACAATAAAACAGGGTTTTCGCTTTCATTTGGAAACTCCTTTGCCGGGATCTCCCGGAAAACTTCATTGGCGCTATTGTAG
>DBFWXD010000120.1:0-1821 GCA_048215895.1 Eubacteriales bacterium | reverse complement strand
AGTGGAACTGACCGGAATCACTCGTGAACAGGCGGCCCAAGCCTTAGCGGATTATTTTGGCACAGTGCCTCGCCGGGACGATGACTACTACGACAGCTGGTATGTGCGGGATGGGGATGGAAAAGAATGGCGGCTGATGAGTGACAGCAGCATCCGCGGCGAACACAAAGTGGGGGCAAGATACACCTCCACCTCAGATCCAAGGTATCGTGTAGAAATGGTCACACCCAAACTGACCTATGCGGAATTGCCCAAATTTCAGGAATGCGTCCGCCGCGTTCGCACCGCAGGAGGAAAAGTCAATTCCTCCTGCGGTATCCATGTCCATGTGGATGCTGCAAATCATAACCGCCAGAGCCTGAAAAACCTGCTGGGCATTATGTATTCCAAAGAAGATATTCTGTTCAAGGCACTCCAGGTTAACTCCTATCGCATAGCGAACTATTGCCAGAAAGTACGGGAACCCATGCTGCAAAAGGCACGCAAGCTTTCATCCGAAGAAACCAAAAATCTGACACAGCTGGAAACCATCTGGTATGAGGGGGATAACGGCAGCACGGAGCACTACAACTGGACTCGGTACTATGCGCTCAATCTCCATTCCGTGTTTTTCCGGGGGACCGTCGAATTCCGCTGTTTTAACTCCACTCTCCACGCAGGCCGTGCTGCCGCCTATGTGAATTTGTGCCTTGCCATGTCGGCCCAGGCTATCGCCCAGCGCAGCACCGTCATGCGCAAGACGCAAAGCGATAATGAGCTGTTCACCTTTCGGGTATGGCTGGTACGCCTTGGGTTGAATGGACCCGAGTTCAAGCACACGCGGGATCATCTTCTGGCCAACTTGGACGGGGATCGGGCATGGCGCTATGACAAGGACAGTTACGATGTCAATAAGAAAAAGAAAAACCGAAGCAGTGAGGTGGCACGATGAAAATACGCATTGAAGATACCGTGTACGAGGGTACCGGGACAGAAATCATGGACCAGCTTCGGAAAGTTGCCTTTGACCCCACGGAGTTTCCGGACACAGAGAGCTATATCTGGCAGCTTCGCAGCAATTTCATCCGCATGACGGATCAGGACTGTCCCCTGCCGGATCGTGGTGTAGAGGCGCAGGCGCAGACCATGATTATGGCGCTGGCGAAGATCGGCGCACTGGAGGTGTTGGACCATAGCTGAAGATAAATTGTATTTCGCCTACGGCAGCAACATCAACCTGGATCAGATGGCCTACCGCTGTCCCGCGGCCCAGGTGGTGGGGCCGGTCGTGCTGGAGGGATATGAACTGCTGTTTCGCGGCAACGCAAGCGGAAATGGCGTTGCCACCATCAAGCCCAAGGAAGGGCAGCAGGTCCATGGCCTACTTTGGCGGATCACACCGGGCTGTGAGCGGTCTCTCGATCTCTATGAGGGATATCCCCACCTATACGAAAAAGGGGCTGTTGCTGTGCGGGATAATGCGGGGCGGCAGCTGACTGTTATGGCCTACGTGATGACGGATGGGGATAGGTGGCGCTCTCCCGCCCTGCCCTCGGAATATTATTACCAGGGCATTCGGGATGGCTACCGCCAGAACGGACTGCCACTGTCCAAATTAAAACAGGCGTGGCAGCATTGTGCCAAAGAACTGGATCAAGAGAGCAGTAGACTCAACCGTATCTGCGGCGGGCAGGCCAAATCGCCCAAGAAGCAACGTGGGAAAGAGCGATAGGGGGAATGAGCGCACATGAAAGTATTAGTTGTAGAACCGCAAAAGCCCTGCCGTGTGCAAGAAATCGATAGTCTCGCAGATATGCAGCGGATCGTAGGCGGAGATATTGA
>DBFWXD010000012.1:0-1577 GCA_048215895.1 Eubacteriales bacterium | reverse complement strand
GTAGTAAAACGCGCCCTTCAGCGTCATGCTGTATCTCTCATCCCGCCGGGTGACCAGCCCCATCCATTGTGCCAGCCTCAGCTCCATACCGTACATCTTTTTCAATGGGACGCCGAAAAACTGTTCAAAGGCACCGGCATCCACCTCTGTGCTGTAGGCGGTCCAGAACAGATAATAGACCATCCGTTGACGCAGAGAAAACCGGAGTGTCAGGGAGGTGGGGAGCTTCCCTTCGTCGATCCTTCTGCAGTATTCTTCCACAGAAAAGGTGTTGATTTTGAACTGATCTCTCAGCAGGGTGGCGGCTGAGCACCCAAACCCCAGAAAATGGTCCCTTGTCATGGAGGAATACACTGCGTCCTGCTCCTTTGCAAAGGTCCACACAGAGCTGCGGATGTATCCCCGGTCCAGGCACCAGCGGGTGATGCCGTCCAAAAGCGCCCGCTTCTCCCCCTTCCCCATAGCCTGCACCGTGCTGGACGTGAAGGTGAAATCAATGAAGGGATAGATCGCCACATGATTGGCACCGGCCTGGAATGCAGTCTCCAGGTCCATCTCCAGATCCTCCAGGTCCTGTCCGGGCAGGGCAAAAATAAAATCCATGGACACCGTTTCAAAGTGGACCTGGGACAGCGCCTCCCGCAGGGCTGGGAGGTCCACAGGCCTCCGTCCCAGCAGTCCCTGGAACTTTCTCTGGAAGGACTGGACCCCGATGCTGATCCTGGTCACCCCCGCATCCCGCAGAATGCGCAGGACGGAGGGCACCACATCCTCCGGGTGCAGCTCCACCCCGACGCCCTCGGTGATGATAAAATGCGCCTCGATGGCTTCCATCACCTCTTTCAGCCGGCCGGCCGCCAGCGCCGGCGTACCGCCGCCGAAGTAGAGGCTGGTGACCCTTTTCCTGCCGGGGAGCTGGCCGCCCACCAGGTGGATCTCCCGGATCAGCCGGTCCAGATAGCGGTCGCAGACCGCCCTGTCATACTGGACCTTGCAATACGGGCAGAAGCCGCACAGCTCCCTGCAAAACGGGATATGCACATACAGTCCCAGCCCCTCACACTGGGAAAAGGGCAGTTGCTGGTCGTATTCATTTTGAAAGAGAAAGGGCTTGGCCGAGCGGGTCAGCCACATCCTCGTCAGGTCTGTGATGATACTCATGATGCTCCTCAAATATACTTCAGGTAGGTCCGCAGCATCTCCAGAACGATCCTGGGATGTCCCCGGAACAAGAGGGTGTATTCCGCCACAAAGAAGTAGCCGCACTCCCTGCACAGGCCGGGCACTTCAATGCAGCGCCCGCATGTGGACAGCTTTCCGTTTTCCACCACCACGCACTGGTGGCACGGCGTGGGGAAGCGGTTCTCGATCAGGGCTGGGAAAGCGCCGGGCAGATTGAATACAGGCGCGCCCGCTTTCATCATCTCCCTGATAACGCCGCAGCACTCCGCCTTTTCTTCCCGGGTGAGGGCAAGCTCCCTGGTATCGGGATAGGGCGTGTGGAAATTAAAGGAGACCGCCCGCACATTTTTGGTCTCCTGCGCCGCCAGACAGACATCCCGGACCGCGCCTTTGTT
>DBFWXD010000119.1:0-3543 GCA_048215895.1 Eubacteriales bacterium | reverse complement strand
ACTTACTACGGCTTCGGCGGTGTTGTGGCCCAGAAGGTGGGCGATGCCACCAGCACCAAGGTGACCGCCATCGTGTCCGGCGGCTCCCAGGCCAATATTGAGAACATGGAAGCCGGCGACGCTCAGCTGGGCTTCGTGCAGTCCGACGTTATGGCTTATGCCTACCAGGGCATCCGTAACTTCGAGGGTGAGCCCATCACCGACTTCTCCACCGTGGCTGCCCTGTACATGGAGCAGGTTCAGATCGTTACCCTGAACCCCGACATCAAGACTGTGGCTGACCTGAAGGGCAAGAGCGTGTCCATCGGCGCTCCCGGCTCCGGTGTGTACTACAATGCCGTTGACGTGCTGGCCGCTTATGACATGACTGAGAGCGACATCAACGCCACCTACGAGGACTTCGGCACCAGCGCTGAGTCCCTCCAGGACGGCAAGATCGACGCCGCCTTCGTGGTTGCCGGCGCTCCCACCACCGCCATCACCTCTCTGTCCACCACCAAGGACGTGTATCTGGTGAACCTGGACGACGAGCACATTGCCAAGCTGCAGGAGTCCTCTCCCTATTACAGCAAGGCCGTGATCTCCGCTGACACCTACAACATGGCCTCCGACGCCACCACCGTGGCCGTGGTTGCCACCGTCATCGCCCGCGACGACGTGTCCAACGAGGACGTGTACAACTTCCTGTTCGGTACCTTCGAGAACGCTGAGGGCCTGGCCCAGGCTCACTCCAAGGGCGCTGAGCTGGATCTGGAGTTTGCCGCTTCCAACACCGCCGTTCCCTATCACCCCGGCGCTGCTGAGTACTTCGCCGAGAAGGGCATTGAGGTTCCCACCAAGTAAGTTAATCCAGCCTGCATAATCTGATTTTAGGGCGGCTGCGGCGGGCCAAGCCCGCCGCAGCCGTCCTTTCTTTGTGTATCCCGCGGTGCAGATGCGTCCGCGCCTGGCGGGACGCGGAGGCATGTGTTCCGTGGACACTGTGTCAACGCGAGGAGAAAGGAGATATAATATGGAGTCGAAAGACAACAAAAAGCTGGTGGACAGCCAGGCGGAAGAGGTCGATACCTCGGTAGGTACCGCCGCCGACGTGGACGAGGTCATGAAAAAATATGACCGTGAGTCCAACACCCGCATTTGGGAGGGGACGCCCAAGCTGATCGTCAAGGCGATCATGGTGCTCTTCTCTGTGTATTGTATTTACGTGACCCTGTTTGTGGGCGGCCTGCTGGAGATCCGGCTGACCCGCTTCCTGGCTTTCATTCTGGTCATTGGCTATCTGAACTTCCCCATCAAGAAGGGGATCACCAAGGTCAATTATCTGCCGTGGTATGACTGGATCATCATGATCCTGGGTGCAGGCTCGTTCCTGTACTTCTCCTTCCGGGCCCGTGAGATCCTGATGCTGGCGACCAAGGTATCGAAGGACCCGCTGCTGGTGGCCATCGCCATCATCGGCACCCTGGCGCTGGTGGAGCTGTGCCGCCGGTGTGTGGGCCTGCCCATTCTGTGTGTGGCCGGCGCCCTGCTCATCTACACCTTCGCCACCGTCCGGTTCGGCAAGGTGGTGTACGACCTGTTCTTTACCACCAACGGCATTATGGGCACTCCCGTTCAGGTGTGCTCCAAGTACATCGTCGTATTCATCATCTTCGGCGCGTTCCTGGAGCGCACCGGCATTTCCAACTTCTTCATTAACCTGGCCAACTCCATTGCCGGCTCTTCCGCCGGCGGTCCCGCCAAGGTGGCAGTCATTTCCTCCGCCCTGTGCGGCATGGTGTCCGGTTCCTCCGTGGGCAACACCGTGACCACCGGTTCCGTGACCATCCCCATGATGAAGCGTACCGGCTATAAGCCCGAGTTTGCCGGCGCCGTCGAGGCCTCCGCCTCCACCGGCGGCCAGATCATGCCCCCCATCATGGGCGCTGCCGCCTTCCTGATGGCCGAGTATATGGGCATCCCTTACGGCCAGGTGGCCCTGAAGGCTATCCTGCCCGCCGTGCTGTACTTCACCGGCATTTACATCGCCGTCCACCTGGAGGCCAAGAAGCTGGGCCTGAAGGGTATTCCCCGCAGTGAGCTGCCCCGCATCGTCAGCCTGCTGCCCAAGATCTACCTGCTGCTGCCTCTGGTGGTGCTGGTAGTCATGGTCTCCCTGAACATGCGTACCATGCAGTTCTGCGCCGCTGTGGCCATCATCATTACCATCCTGGTAGGCCTGGTGAACAAGGACGACCGCATCACTCTGACCAAGTTCTTTGACGCTCTGGAGGCCGGCGGCAAGGGCACCATCACCGTGGCTGTGGCCTGCGCCATGGCTGGTATCGTGGCCGGCTGCATTACCTCCACTGGTCTGGCTTCCAAGCTGATCACCGCCATCGTGGCCGTGTCCGGCGGCAAGGCGTTCATCGCCCTGTTCCTGACCATGCTGTGCTGTATCGTTCTGGGCATGGGCGTGCCCACCACCGCCAACTACTGCATCATGGCCTCTACCTGCGCTCCCATTCTGATGAGCCCGGAGATCGGCATTCCCGCTGTGGCCGCCCACTTCTTCGTGTTTTACTTCGGCATTGTGGCCGACATCACCCCGCCCGTGGCTCTGGCCGCCTACGCCGGCTCCGCCATTGCCAAGGCTCCGCCCATGAAAACCGCCTTCAACGCCACTCGTCTGGCCATCGCCGCGTTCATCGTGCCCTACATCTTCGCCATGAACCCGGCTATGCTCTTTGAGTTTGATGTGACTGGCTTTGCCGCGGTGCTCCAGGTGATTCAAATCTGCGTCACCTCTCTGCTGGGTATCTTCGGCGTGGCTGCCGCTCTGAACGGCTTCCTGTTCAAGCCCATGAACATCCTCTTCCGGGTGCTCATGGCTGCCGGCGGACTGGCTATGCTGGTGCCCGAGCCCATCTCCGATGTGGTGGGTCTGATCGTCGTGGCTGGTATCTATGTATTCCTGCGCATGACCACCAAGAAAGAAGCCGCTGCCGCCTGAGTTGCAGGCACAGCGCCCCATAGACCGACCCAAAGCCGCAGGCCCAAATAGGGCTTGCGGCTTTGCTTATGATCGATTATAATAAAGAGAAACCGGAAGGGACCGGAAATTCACTGATTTTGGAGGGAACGTCCATGGAGAAGCTGCTGGAATTGCTGGAGCAGGACTGCACCATGTCCACGGCTCAGCTGGCCGCCGCCGCTGGAGTGCCGGAGGCAGAGGCAAAGGCCGCCATTAAGAAATATGAAGACGAGCGGGTTATTTTGGGCTATCAGGCAATCATCGACTGGGACCGGGTGCGGAAAGAGACAGTGACCGCCCTGATCGAAGTGAATGTGACCCCTCAGTCCATTGACGGCTTTGACCGCATTGCCGAGCGCATCTACCAGTATGACGAGGTGGAGAGCATGTACCTGATGAGCGGCGCCTTCGACCTGACTGTCATCATCTCGGGACGCACCCTGCGGGAGGTGGCCCAGTTCGTGGGTGAGCGTCTGGCCCCTCTGGAGGGGGTCACCGGCACCGCCACCCACTTCATTTTGAAGAAATAC
>DBFWXD010000118.1:0-6562 GCA_048215895.1 Eubacteriales bacterium | reverse complement strand
ACATTATACTTGAAGCCACCGGAATTTTCAAGGGGAATTGAAGGAAAAAGGCGGTTTTGGGGAAAATGTTTATAAAAAGTTAAAAAAAGAGCGCGGCAAAACTTGCCGCGCTCAAGTGGACTGAATCTTCTCTATGCCCCGCTCTGGCCGTGTGGACCCGTTTAAAACCTGCACGATATGGCAGGTGGGTCGCCTCCACGATGCTTATCTGCTTCCAACTTCCAGCCGACCTCGAAGGGGGCCGGGAGGCCTGCAAGCCACACCGTGAGGTGGGCGTCCCGTTTAAAAAATGTGGGTTTAAAACAGCCCATCACGCACCGAGCAGGAAAAAGGCTCAGTCCTCTTTTTCCTCGTTTTCTTCCGCAAAGAACCGCTCCATAAAGAGCTCGTATACTTCGTCCAGCTCCTCGTCGGAGTCCAGCGTGGACAGCAGCTCCTCGCCGTTTTCCTCGATGGCCTTCATAATTACCAGGCCATATTCTTCGTCATCGGCATCCACGTCTTTGGGCTCGCCGGTCTCTTCGTCGGCATCTACAGCGGGGAACATGGCGTAATAAGTAACACCCTTGTGCTCCAGAGTGTCCACCAGCTCCAGCTCAAACTCGTTTCCGTCCTCATCGGTGACGGAGATAAAATCGGGGCCAAACAGCTCCTCCATGGTGCAGTACCTCCTGTCTTTTCCTGGGTCTATTTTAACCCGTGACAGGAAAAAATGCAAGAGTGCCAGCCGGTAAATTTTCACAGTGCCTTTTTGTAAGGTTTGAGTGGTGCATTTTGGGTGGACAAACAAGGAAAATCTGGTATAATACCCATAATGGGTTTTTACGCCCGGCCCCCTGACCGGACGGATTAGAAGCCCAGAGCGCACGAAGAACATCACGGCAGACGGGGTCTGCCAAGACCGTCGGAGGGAGCCCACGATTCCCTCCCGACTGGAGGTAGCATTGTGTCAGATCATAACAACCATTCTCTCTATGAGAACAGCGAGTACCCTTCCCGACGTCAGGCACCCCGCCGACGGGACGGGGGGGAGCATCCCAACCGAAAGCGGAAAAAAAGCGGGGGCGGCAAGGGATCTATGGTGTGGAAGGTCCTGGGAACCCTGCTGCTGGTAGGACTGTGCACCGGAGCGCTGCTGTGCTGCTTCGCGGCGGTGTACATTAACAAGGTCATCGTGCCCATTGCCGATCTCAGCATGGACGATTTCTCCTATGGAGAAAACAGCGTCATGTATTATCAGGACAAAACCACTGGAGAATATGTGGAGATGACCACCCTCCTGAATACCACCAGCTCCATATGGGTGGACCTGGAGGATATGCCCCAGGATCTTATTGATGCCGCCGTGGCCATCGAGGACCGCCGGTTCTGGACTCACAACGGCGTGGACTGGGGGCGCACCGTGAAGGCCGTATTCAGCATGTTCACCGGCGGCGATATCCAGGGCGGCTCCACCATCACCCAGCAGCTCATCAAGAACCAGACCGGCTATAATGAAACCACGGTCAAGCGGAAGATCACCGAGATTGTGCGTGCCATCCGCTTCACCCAGAATAATTCCAAAGAAGATACCATCGAGCGGTATCTGAACATCATCCCGCTGGGCAGCGGATGTGAAGGCGTTGGCTCGGCGGCTCTGGAATATTTCGGAAAACCCGTCAGCGAGCTGACTTTGGCTGAGTGTGCAAGCCTCATTTCCATCACCAACAACCCCTCCAAATATGGTCCCTACTCCTTTGCCAAGTCGGAAAACAGCGAGGGAGAGCTGTGGGACGCCCGGCAGTGGAACAAGTACCGCCAGGAAGTGGTCCTCTATCAGATGCTGGACCAGGGCTATATCACCCAGGAGGAGTATGACGAGGCCGTGGCCCAGGAGCTGGTCTTTGTCCGGGCTGAGGACGAAGAGGCCGAGACGGAGATTTACACCTGGTAGGAGGAGACCGTCATCTCCGATGTATCCCAGGCCCTGAAGGAGGAGCTGGGCTGGTCCGACTCCATGATCAATCAGGCCCTCCAGCGGGGCGGCCTGCGGATTTATACCTGCTATGATCCGGACATCCAGGCAGCGGTGGACGAGGTATACACCAACCGGGAAAACCTGAACTATACCTCAAAGGACGGCCAGCTCATGCAGTCGGCCATCACGGTCATTGACAACTCCACTGGAGACGTGGTGGCCATTGCCGGTCAGTTTGGAGAGAAGGAAGGCAACCTTCTGAGCAACTATGCCAACTCCTCCAAGCGTCAGCCCGGTTCGTCCATCAAGCCCCTGTCTGTCTACGCGCCGGCCATCGAAATGGGAAAAATCAGTCCGATTACCGTTCTGGACGACTATCCCTATCAGGAGATGAACGGCGGCCCCTGGCCCTATAACGCCGGTTCCACCACCTATCGGGGCCTGACCGGCATCCCCTATGCCCTGAAGGTGTCTTTGAACACCATCGCGGTGCGTATTCTGGCCGACTTGGTTACTCCGGAAGAAAGCTTCAAATTTATGGAAAATAATTTCCATATTGATCTGGAAGAAGGCCGGGAAATTAACGGCAAGACCTTCAGCGATGTCGGCGTGGCCCCCCTGGCCATGGGCGGTCTGACCGACGGTGTGACCACCCGTGATATGGCCGAGGCCTATGCCACCTTCGCCAATGGAGGCACGTACACCTACTCCCGTACCTTTACTAAGGTGACCCACATGGTGGACGGCGAGGAGGTCCTCCTGCTGGAGAACCCCACCGTTCAGGAGCAGGCGCTGAAGGATACCACAGCCTATTATATGAATGACCTCCTCCAGGGAGTATTCCAGTCTGGCGGTACTGCCGCGGGCAAGGGTATAAGCGGTATGCACTGTGCCGGTAAGACCGGTACCACCAACGATGTGTACGACCTGTGGTTTGTGGGCTACACCCCCTACTACACCGCCGCCGTTTGGATGGGCTACCCCAACAACGCCACCATGCCCAACACCACCACCCATGTGAACCTGTGGAAGATGGTCATGGAGCCCATTCATGAGGGGCTGGAGGACAAGGACTTCCCCGCCGCCACCTCGTCCTCCCTGCGTACAGTGACCTACTGTCAGGACAGCGGTCTGCTGGCCACGGACTACTGTAAGATGGACCCCCGGGGCGACCGGGTGACCACGGCCAGCGTGTTTGCTGAGGACTACCCGGAGGGCAAGTACTGTACCGCCCACACTGGGGCCAGCGTGGTCACGGTGTGTCTGGACGATCCTATTCTGGATGCCGACGGCAACGAGACAGGTCTTTACCACGAGGCCGGTCCCTACTGCCCGGAGGAGAGCCTGAAAGAGGTCTGCTATCCGGATTATGAGCGTACCTCTGTGGCCGGCGTGACAGCTGGGGACGAGAAGTACCGCTATGCCACGGTGATGGAGGCGGGGCTGTGTACCGTCCACACTGAGGAGACGGTGACCCCCGATCCGAACGACCCCAACATGAATCTGGACCCCAACGATCCCGACTATGGGGACCCCAACAATCCGATTGACCCAGTGATCCCCGGCGACCCGGTGATCCCCGGCGACGGAAGCAGTTCCGCCGGAGGTGGGACTTCAGGCACAGGCAGCGGGAGTGATTCCGGCAGCCAAGGAATTTCCCAGGATATTCCACGCCGTTCGTAAGCCAGCAGCGCCCCGGAGGTTTCCTCCGGGGCGCTTTCCTATGAGGTTGTCAAATTTGACAAAATACACCTGTCCACCCCGGGAAAACTTTCACACGTTCACCAGGGAAATTATCATTGCCATCCTGCAAAAGCTGTGCTACAATAGACCACATCACGAGAACAAATGACCATCCAACACGGACAACTTCCGTGAGGACAGGAGGGAACCATGAGCGGTCCGGCGAAGTACTTTATTGTGGAGGCCGAGGCTATGCCTGAAATTTTCAGGAAAGTGGCCGAGGCGAAGCGTCTTTTGGAAACCGGAGAGCAGAAGACGGTGAACGGTGCGGCCCAGGCGGTGAACATCAGCCGCAGTGCTTTTTATAAGTATAAAGATGCGGTGCGGCCCTTCAACGACATGCTCCACGGACGGATTGTCACCTTCCAGGTGCTTTTGAAGGATGAGCCGGGCATTTTGTCCGGGGTGCGCAACGTGCTGGCGGGCACTGGGGTGAATATTCTTACCATCAATCAGAACATCCCGGTCAGCGGCTGTGCGGTGGTGACGATGACGGCGGAGACCTCCGCGCTCCAGGACTCCCTGGAGGACGTGATGGCCCATGTGTCTGCGGGCAGCGGCGTCATCAAATGTGAGATTTTGGCGGGCTGAGACCCGATCGACAGGAGGATATGAAACATGGTACATGTGGCGATTTTAGGCTTTGGCACCGTGGGTTCCGGTGTGGCCGAAGTGCTCACCCAGAACGGCGGGCTCATCGACCGGCGTGTGGATGACCTGGTGCGGCTGAAATATATTTTGGATGTACGGGAGTTCCCCGGCAGCCCTTATGCGGACTGCTTTGTGAAGGATTTCTCCGTCATCGAGCAGGACCCCGAGATTGACATCGTCGTGGAGACCATCGGCGGCGCCACCATTGCGCTGGACTTCACTACCCGGGCCCTGAAGGCGGGCAAGAGTGTGGTCACGTCCAATAAGGAGCTGGTGGCCACCCACGGCTATGAGCTGCTGCAGCTGGCAAAGGAGCACGGGTGCAGCTACCTCTTCGAGGCCAGCGTGGGCGGCGGTATTCCCATTCTGCGGCCCCTGACCTCCTGCCTGGCGGCCAACGAGTTGACCCAGGTGACCGGCATTTTGAACGGTACCACCAACTATATCCTCACCCGGATGATCCGCTCCGGCCTCACCTTTGAACAGGCGCTGAAGGAGGCCCAGGACAACGGCTACGCGGAGAAGGACCCCACCGCTGATGTGGACGGTCACGACGCCTGCCGCAAGATCTGCATTCTGGCTGCCCTGGCCTTTGGCCGCCATGTCTATCCCGACCAGGTGCCCACCCAGGGCATTCGCGGGGTGACCCTGGAGGATGTGGCCTATGCTGACTCCGTGGGCTATAAGATCAAGCTTCTGGGCCGGGCCATCCGCCAGCCCCAGGGGAAGGTGTGTGCCTTTGTGGCTCCCCACCTGGTGCCGGGCGACAATCCCCTGTCCGGCGTGGAGGACGTATTCAATGCCATCGCAGTGACCGGCAATGCCATCGGAGACGTGATGTTCTATGGCCGGGGCGCGGGCAAGCTGCCCACTGCCTCCGCTGTGGTGGCCGACGTAATTGACATCGCCAAGGACCTGAAGAAGGACCGGCACAATGGCTGGGAGGAGGGAGCCCCCGACCTGGTGGTCTCCTCGGACATTCTGTCCTCTCCCTGGTATGTCCGTGCCCAGTGCAGCGCCGACCAGGCCAGACTGGCCTGCGGGGAGATCCATCTGCTGGCCCGTGCGGGCGCTCCCGCCGGGGAGGTAGCCTTCCTCACTCAGCCCATGACGGAGCCCCAGATCCGCGACCGGCTCCAGGGGATGGAAGTGGGCTCGCTGTTCCGGGTTTTGGCATGACAGAGAGCCCGCGTGGGCATAGAATGGCGGGGGAGCCCTGTTCCCTCAGCCTGATATCTTGAATTGACCTTTTAGGGGGAAGAACATACATGGCACTTATCGTACAAAAATTTGGCGGCAGCTCTGTGGCCGACGCCGACAAGATCCGCAATGTGGCCCGGATCATCACGGAAACCTACCGCAAGGGCCACAGCGTGGTGGCCGTCCTGTCCGCCCAGGGTGACACCACCGACGACCTCATTGACAAGGCGAAGGAGATTAACCCCAACGCCTCCAAGCGGGAAATGGATATGCTTTTGTCCACCGGCGAGCAGATTTCCATCTCCCTGTGCGTCATGGCCATTGAGCGCATGGGCTACCAGGCCATTTCGCTCACCGGCTGGCAGGCTGGCATGCTCACCGATTCCGCCTACTCCTCTGCTCGCATTAAGCGCATTCGCACCGAGCGGATTCAGAAGGAGCTGGACAAGAAGAAAATCGTCCTGGTGGCCGGCTTCCAGGGAATCAACAAGTATGACGACGTGACCACTCTGGGCCGGGGCGGCTCGGACACCTCTGCGGTGGCTCTGGCCGCTGCCCTCCACGCGGATCTGTGCCAGATCTATACCGACGTGGACGGTGTGTACACCGCCGACCCCCGTACCGTCAAGGGAGCCCGGAAGCTGGACGAGATCACCTATGACGAGATGCTGGAGTTGGCCAGCCTGGGCGCCCAGGTGCTCCACAACCGTTCGGTAGAAATGGCCAAGCGCTATAACGTAAATCTGGAGGTTCTCTCCAGCTTCAGCGGAAATCCCGGCACCCAAGTGAAGGAGGTAGTAAAAACCATGGAAAAAACTCATGTCAGCGGTGTGGCCAAAGATAAAAATGTGGCCCGCCTGGCTCTGGTGGGGCTGGCCGATCAGCCCGGCATCGCCTTTAAAATCTTCTCCCTGCTGGCCAAGGAGAACATCAATGTGGAGATCATTCTTCAGTCCATCGGCCGTGACGACAGCAAGGACATCAGCTTCACGGTAGCCCGCAGCGACGCAC
>DBFWXD010000117.1:0-3184 GCA_048215895.1 Eubacteriales bacterium | reverse complement strand
GCTTTTGGAAAGAGAAGCGTTCTTTTTCCACACCAGCACATACTCGTTGCGTTCCACGGGACGATCGAGATAAACCGCTCCCAGCGCTTTGTTTTCCACATAGCCCCAACTGTGTTCCGGAATCATTGCCAGGCCCATCCGGGAAGCTACCCACTCCATGATCGTGTAGGAATCGCTGCTCTCCGCCACCACATTGGGCTCAAATTTTTCCGCCTCGCACAGCTGGTAAAAAATATGGTTAAACGTATAGTTCTTTGGCATGGTAACAAACGCTTCTCCCTTCAGTTGAGACAGGGAGATCCGCTTTCCCACCAGTGGGTGGTCACTGGGGGCTGCAATGATCATTTTTTCATTGAATAGCGGCGCATAGTCCATGTTGCTCCCCGGCAACATGGAGTCGATAATAAAGTCACATTTGATTTTCTGTTGATTGACGCTTCGGTTGTAAATAATGATCTTAAGTTCCGCTTCCGGATATGCCAGACAATACTGCTTGAACATATTGGGGAGCAGGACCGAATCTGTTTTAATTAAAATGCTTGTCTTGGTATTTTCTGTTTCCCGGTTGGCAGATAGCTTTCCTGACAGCTCTTCCAGATATCCTTCAATTTCATCAGCATACTTCAGCAGAGTTTTTCCATTTTCGTTCAGGTACATCCGCCGGTTCCGTCGGTCAAATAATGGCACACCTAAGTCCTCTTCCATGGACTTTATGGTCTTGCTTAACGCAGACTGGGCAATACAAAGTTCCATGGAGGCCTTGGTCATATGCTCAAGCTGGGCCACTTTCCGGAAATATCTCAAATGCTGTAAATCAATCATAGCGTTCACCAAAATTCAAATGGGCAAAGAAATCATAAATAAAATCGACAAAAAGCTGGGTAACCTTTGGCTGGTAAGGCTGTTCCTTCCAGGTGATATTGATATACCGCTTCATTTGGACTCCTTTGACCTTCACCAGCGAGATCTTCTCCATCTGATCAAAACAGGTCAATTGAGGCATAAAGATGATTCCCATGTTAGAGGCCACCAATTCGATTTCCGTCATGGCCGGATCGGCCATGATGGCAGTATGGGGTTCAAAACCCATCTGTTCAAAATACCGGCTCTCCACATAACGGGCAAAGTCCGAATACTCGGTACGCCGAATGAACCGCTGATCTCTCAACTGCTCAATCTCAACTTCTGTTTCTTGGCTGAACGGATGCTCTTTGGATACTGCCAGAAAAATAGGCTCCTCATAAATACACCGCAAATTATTTCGCTGGATGGGGAATTCCGTGGAGTAGATAACTGCATCTACCTCCTGCAGCAGCTGCTCACTGTATCGCTGATACTGCTGTACCTGCAGATATGGCTGAGGATACTGCTTTCGAAACGCATTCATCACTTTAGGAATAATCCGTGGGGTTGTCAGCGTGGCTACCTTCAGGCTATATGCCATGGAATTGTTTTGGTCGGCAATCTCCTTTTGGGCATTGGTAAGGGCATGGAGGATTTTTTGTCCATACTGGTACATAATTTCTCCATTTTTGTTCAGATGCATCTGACTGCCGTTTCGGGTAAACAGCTTAGTTCCCAATTCCTCCTCAAGAGATTTAATGTGGTTACTGACCGCCGGCGCAAAAATGTGCGCCTCATTGGCCACCTTGCTTACGCTGTTCAATTCAGCTGTGCGCAGGAAGTACTTCAGTTGCAATACATTCATGTTTTTTCTCCGTTGGCGGTCCCTGCGCTGTGCCAGATGAAACAATCAGGCTGAACAACAGGGAAATACTTCAGTCTGTTGACTGTCCGTTCCTCCATGTACACCCCCGCGCCCACTCCGACCGTCTCTCTCAGTTACTTAGGCGGCTGAATGGTAATGATTCCGGTGGCCTCATGGTATTGAAATTGCGTACCATACCGCTTGCTCATGCTTTCAAGCTCTGCCGCAAACGCTATGCCTGCTGCCGATGTGGCAATCTCAGGTAACCCGCGCTTGAGAGGATCTTCCCGCCGCATGTCCAGATCGATCGGAACCAGCTGATACTCCGTCTTTCCCCGTTCGTCCACATCCATCACCACAAAATAGTTCTGTGAGAAACGGCGTTCGGAATAAAAGCCGCTCCATTCACCCATTTTGTTTTTTGCCCGACCGCAGTGCAGATCCGAGGGACAGGCATCTCCGGGCAAATGATAGGTGTGGTACATCTCCGGCGAGATCATGGATTCTCCTGCTTCAAACTCCATCAGCAGGCTTCCGAGATTGTAAAAAATGGGGTGTCCTTTGTAGATCTCCACACCACGTGAGAAATGAGCCCCTTGTCCCACAAAAACCGTAGCGCCGGCTTCAATCGTCTTGCGGGCAAATTCCTCTACAAACGCAGGGGGCATCGGATCATACCAGTTCTCGTTCTGCCCCTCATGGGTGTGGAGCGTAGCGATCACCACATGGGAGCGCCGGGCGGCATCCCGGATGCTGCGCAGGATTGCCTCCTGATCTTCCTCATTGACAAAGGTTCGGACATACGCCCGGTCTCCTCGCTCAATGATCAGGTTTCCCTCCATGGGAGAACCGAATTTGATCACACCATCCCCGGGCATCTCCCAAGTCTCGATCTTGCTGACCTCGCGCATGCTCTTCTCGGTCCCCAACATCTGGTCAATGCGTCGGATCTCATTGAATTCCCGCTCGGGCAGTACGTATGCTCGTCCCCAGCGCAGCGGACAAAGGCCTGGTCTGGACACCACATCCGCTCCTTCATTGCTGGCCAGAGAACGCTCAGACCAGGTAGAATTTGCCGCTACCACACCTACTCTTCCCCGGCTGGTATCCAGGAACCGTGCCTTGCGGGCATCCGCCAGATTGTAGCCAACACCGCAGGGAATGAGCCCACGCTCCCGGGCCGCTTCCATGGTGTCCACCGTTCCCTGCCAGCCATAATCTCCAGTATGGTTATTGGCAAAGGATATCAGTTTGATGTTTAAATCCACAAACTCATCAAGTGTCTCCGGCCGTACCGAGGTCAGGTACATACAAAGTCCTGGAGGTGTGGTCCTCTTGGGTGTGCTGAATTCCGCGTTGGCAAACACGGCATCCGCGCTCTGCAGCAAGCTGACGATCTTAGGATCAATCCGACGCGACAGGTTTTTGCTGGAAAACAATGCGTCACCGCACAGTACAACTTTCATAGTATACCCC
>DBFWXD010000116.1:0-3068 GCA_048215895.1 Eubacteriales bacterium | reverse complement strand
CATCGACGCCAACGGCATCGTGAACGTGTCCGCCAAGGATCTGGGAACCGGCAAGGAGCAGCACATCACCATCACATCCTCCACCAACATGTCCAAGGAGGACATCGACAAGGCCGTTAAGGAGGCCGAGCAGTTTGCCGCTGAGGACGCCAAGCGTAAGGAAGAGGTTGACATCCGCAACAACGGCGACCAGATGGTCTATCAGACCGAGAAGACCCTGGAGGACATGGGCGACAAGATCCCCGCTGAGGACAAGAGCAAGGTAGAGAGCGCCCTCAACCACCTGAAGGAGACCCTGAAGGGCAACGACAGCCAGGCGATCAAGGACGCCACCGAGGCTCTGACCAAGGAGTTCTACGCCGTCAGCGAGAAGCTCTACGGCCAGGCTGGTCAGGCTGCCGGCGGCGCAGGCCCCGACATGGGCGGCGCCAACTTCGGCGGCGGCCAGCAGCAGGGCGGTGGCAACGCTGGTCCTGATGTGGTGGACGCCGACTACGAAGTCGTGGACGACGACAAAAAGTAAGATGACTCAATAAGCATAGGCGGGGCTCTGCCCCGCCTGTGTGGCGTCTAATTTAAATCATGAGAAATTTGAACTTAGGGATGGGAGATTGAGTTTCCCCGCTTTCGTAAGGGTGGATGATAGAAGTTCCAACGCCTCATTCCTAATTTGTAAAGTTGGTGAACCGTATGCCAGAACAGAAACGAGATTATTACGAAGTCCTGGGCGTCTCCAAAGGGGCTTCGGAGGAAGAAATCAAGAAAGCTTACCGCAAGCTTGCCAAGCAGAACCACCCGGATCTGCATCCAGGAGACAAAGAGGCGGAGGAGCGGTTTAAGGAGATTAATGAGGCCTATGGCATCTTGTCCGACCCGGAGAAGAAGTCCCGCTATGACCAGTTCGGCCACGCTGGCGTAGACCCCAACTTTGGGGCTGGCGGCGGAGGCTTTACCGGGGACTTCGGCGACCTGGGCGATATCCTTGGGGATATTTTGGGCGGCGGCTTTGGCGGATTCGGCGGCTTCAGCGGGTTCGGCGGCGGCTTTGGCGGCTCCGGACGGCGCAATGGCCCCCAGAAGGGGGAGAGCCTGCGGGCTAACCTGGCCATCACCTTTGAGGAGGCGGCCTTCGGCTGCACCAAGGAGATCGATCTGAATCGCACGGAGCCCTGTGAAGCCTGCCATGGCTCGGGCTGTGAACCGGGCACCACCGCAGAGACCTGTCCCGACTGCCGGGGCACCGGTGCGGTACGGGTGCAGCGGGGCGGCGGAGGCTTTGCGTTCTCCACTACCACAACCTGTCCCAAGTGCCGGGGCACGGGCAAGATTATTCACAGCCCCTGTAAGGCCTGCGGCGGCGCGGGCAGCGTGCGCCGGAAGAAGCGCGTATCGGTGACCATTCCCGCCGGTATTGACGACGGTCAGGCCGTTTCCCTCCGTGGCCAGGGCAACGCCGGTGTGAACGGCGGCCCCGCCGGAGATCTGCTGGTAGGCATCCGCATCAAACCCCACGACCTGTTCCAGCGTGACGGCACCACTGTGCTCTATGAGCACAAGGTGTCCTTCTACCAGGCAGCCATGGGCGCCGAGCTGGAGATTCCCACCATCGACGGAAAGGTCAAGTGGACCCTGCCTGCCGGCACACAGCCCGGAACCACCTTCCGTCTGCGGGGCAAGGGTATCCCCGAGCTCCGGGGCCGTGGCCGCGGCGACCAGTATGTTACCGTACGGGTCCAGGTACCTACCTCTCTGAACGCAGAGCAGAAGGAGGCGCTCAACGCCTTTGGCGCTGCCATGGGAGAGAAGGTGCCGGAAGAGAGCGGCATCAAGGGCTTTTTTGAAAAGAAGAAAAAGAAAAAGTAACAGGACATAAAAAATCAGCCGCCAATGGCGGCTGATTTTTTTGCATATTAGGCTTCTTCGCTTTCGCCGTTGGCGGCCTCTCTGCGGGAGGGATCGGGGCCCACGATGGGGTGGAACTCCGGCTCCGGGTCCATCTTCTCCTTGGTGCCTACACAGCGGTTGATGTGGGTGCCCAGAAGATGGAACTTCTCCTCATAGTCGGTCATGACGCCGCAGATCCCATTGCCGTGGAGGTCGCGGGTGACCTCTGACAGGGCGTAGCCCGCCTTGGGGAACTGGAACAGGGACCACTCAAACAGGTCGTGGTTGTCCGACTTGAAGTGGATCTGTCCCCCCTCCCGGAGGATGCCCCGGTAGAGCACCAAAAACTGGGGGTGGGTCAGGCGGCGGCGGGCGTGTTTCAGTCCGGGCCAGGGGTCGCAGAAGTTGATGTACAGCAGGTCCACCTCGTCGGGGGCAAAGTAGTCCCGGAGCAGGGCGGCGTCGCCGTCGATAAAGAAGATATTATCGAGCCCCTTCTCCATGGAGCGCTCCATAGCGATGACCATGGCATCGGGCACCCGCTCCAGGGCGATGTACAGCACATCGGGATTCTGCTGGGCAGTCTCAGCGGAAAAGCGGCCCTTGCCGCAGCCGATCTCCAGGCGCAGCTCCCGGGCGTCGGGCTTCAGGTCCCGCCAGTGGCCCCGGTACTGGGCCGGGTCGGAAATCAAATACCGGGCACACCGCTCCATGCGGGGGACCAGGTTGGGCTTTTTTCTCATTCTCATTGGAATTCATACACCTCTCAGGCAAATTGCAAGGGTATCTTACCATAAAAGAGGGCACTTTGGCAATCCTAATGCCGGGTTTTCGAGGAAAGTTCCCGTTCCGGGAGCAATGCTCAGCCTCGGGCGGCCTGACGGGCGATGAGGTCGGCAATGGTCTGGGAAGAACCGGAGGGCAGGACGGCTACATTGTCGTACCACTGGTCCTCCCACCGCATGAGGGTGAGCACTTGGCAGCCGTCCTCCTCCTCCAAAAAGAGAAGCTGGTCCCAGGGCTGCTCCCCCCACTGCTGGGGAGGGAGAAAGGAGAGACGGGCGTTCCAGGCAGGGAGGTTGGCTTCGTGGAGGTAGACGGAGGCCCGGGAAGAAATCTCACCCTGGGCGAAGAGTGCCCTCAGCTCCTCCAGAAGCTGCGGGTCGGTGAGGGCGGCGCTGGGG
>DBFWXD010000115.1:0-2777 GCA_048215895.1 Eubacteriales bacterium | reverse complement strand
CAACCACAAGTGCGCTGTGAAAAATTGTTGCAGGACACGACATACGGCTTTCCGGACTGCCAAAGCGGCCCGCTAGCTTGCTCAGTCAACCCGAAGCTAAACAGGAATAGGACCTGCTGTTTTTTACATAAGATTTGGCTTATTCCTGCTGTATAGCTAATTCTTGAGAAAAAAATCAATAATTTCTATGAAAAAAATCACTATCCAAACGCGCTAAATCGGGATATAATATCAGCTGTAAAAGAAAACAGCTCTAACCATGGAAGTTTATCAAAAAGGAGATTATTCAACATGAGCATTAAAGTTGGCATCAATGGCTTCGGCCGTATCGGCCGCATGGTGTTCCGCGCAAGCCTGAATCATCCCGAAATCGAGATCGTGGGCATCAACGATCTGTGCCCCGCCGAGTATCTGGCTTATATGCTGAAGTACGATACCATGCACGGCAAGTGCGACGCTGAGATCAGCAGCACCGAGACCGCCATCGTGGTCAACGGCAAGGAGATCCCTGTCTCCGCCGAGCGCAACCCCGCTGACCTGCCCTGGGGCAAGCTGGGTGCTGAGTACGTGGTGGAGTCCACCGGCCTGTTCCTGACCAAGGAGAAGGCTCAGGGCCACCTGGACGCCGGCGCCAAGAAGGTTGTTATGTCCGCCCCCTCCAAGGACGACACCCCCATGTTCGTCTGCGGCGTGAACCTGGACAAGTACACCACCGACATGAACTTCGTGTCCAACGCCTCCTGCACCACCAACTGCCTGGCCCCCATCGCCAAGGTTCTGAACGACAACTGGGGCATCACCGAGGGTCTGATGACCACCGTGCACTCCGTCACCGCCACCCAGAAGACCGTTGACGGTCCCTCTCTGAAGGATTGGCGCGGCGGCCGTGCTGCTACCGGCAACATCATCCCCTCCTCCACCGGCGCTGCCAAGGCCGTGGGCAAGGTTATCCCCGAGCTGAACGGCAAGCTGACCGGCATGTCCATGCGTGTTCCTACCCTGGACGTGTCCGTAGTTGACCTGACTGTCAACCTGGCCAAGCCCGCCAAGTACGAGGAGATCTGCGCCGCCATGAAGGCCGCTTCCGAGGGCGAGCTGAAGGGCGTTCTGGGTTACACCGACGAGGCCGTCGTGTCCTCCGACTTCCTGGGCGACACCCGCACCTCCATCTTCGACGCCGACGCCGGCATCGCTCTGACCGACACCTTCGTGAAGGTCGTTTCCTGGTACGACAACGAGATCGGCTACTCCAACAAGGTTCTGGAGCTGATCGAGCACATGTACAGCGTGGATCACAAGTAATTTATCCCCGTCCCTTTCCGGGCGCCGCTTTTTAGCGGCGCCCTTTTTTATTCGACAGGAGAATATCATATTTGATAAGCAAAGCATGTCGAATTATGATATTAAAAATAAAAAAATACTTTTTTATAATTTTACGCAATTTGATTTTCGAAACGTAAATACTTGACCCAGAGGTGAGGGTTATGCACTATGGGTCAAGGATGAAGGAATGGATCACCGACCATGACATTTTGCAAAAGACGCTGGCAAAAGAATTTCATGTGACGGAAGCGATGATGAGCCATTACATGACCGGACGAAACGAGGTAACGGTGGACGTTTTGGTCCAGTTTGCAAAGCGGACCGGGCTCAGCATGGACTATCTGGTGGGCCTTACCGATCTGCCCTATCCGCCCATGGAGCTGTCCGAGGGGGAGCAGGATATGGTCCGGCGCTTTCGCACCCTCTCCCGGGAGCAGCGGGAACTGATTGTGAAAAACATCGCCATTATGGAAGAACAGAATAAGGCGTAAAAAAATCGGGACGCTGGGGGGCGTCCCGATTCTGCATAGGCAGGGTTTTTATTTGGCGTACTCGATGGCCTTGGTCTCCCGAAGCAGGTGGACCTTGATCTGGCCGGGGTACTCCAGCTCGTCCTCGATTTTCTTGGCGATCTCCCGGGCCAGCAGGACCATCTGATCCTCGCTGATGACCTCGGGCTTGATCATGATGCGCACCTCGCGGCCGGCCTGAATGGCGAAGGACTTCTCCACGCCGTTGAAGGAGGAAGTGATCTCCTCCAGGGCCTCCAGCCGCTTGATGTAGTTCTCCAGGTTCTCGCGCCGGGCGCCGGGCCGGGCGGCGGAAATGGCGTCGGCCGCCTGAACCAGGCAGGCCACCACGGTCTTGGGCTCCACATCGTTGTGGTGGGCCTGAATGGCGTGGATGACGTTCTCGCTCTCCCGATACTTCCGGGCCAGCTCCACACCGATCTGAACGTGGGAGCCCTCTACCTCGTGGTCGATGGACTTGCCCAAATCGTGCAGCAGGCCCGCGCGCTTGGCCTCGGCCACATTGGCGCCGATCTCGGCGGCCAGCAGGCCGGCCACATGAGCCACCTCGATGGAGTGGTTCAGCACGTTCTGGCCGTAGCTGGTGCGGTAACGCATGCGGCCCAGTAGCTTCACCAGCTCCGGGTGCAGGCCGTGGACATTGGTCTCGAAAATGGCACGCTCGCCTTCGGACTTGATGACGGCGTCCACTTCGCGCTTGGCCTTTTCCACCATCTCCTCGATGCGGGCGGGGTGGATGCGGCCGTCCAGGATCAGCTTCTCCAGGGCCAGCCGGGCGATCTCCCGGCGCACGGGCTCAAAGCAGCTGACGGTGATGGCCTCCGGCGTGTCGTCAATGATGAGGTCCACACCGGTGAGGGTCTCGATGGTACGGATGTTGCGGCCTTCCCGGCCGATGATACGGCCCTTCATCTCGTCATTGGG
>DBFWXD010000114.1:0-3924 GCA_048215895.1 Eubacteriales bacterium | reverse complement strand
ACACATTTGCCGATGTGCTCACCGGCAGCGTCGCGGTCACCGGCCGGGTAGCTGTCATTGGCGGAGGTCTTGTCGGCCTTGAAACCGGAGAATTTCTCGCCGAGCAGGGCTGCCATGTCGTATTGGTGGAACAGATGGACGAAGTCGGTCAAGGCGTATACGCCAGCGTGGTCTTTACCCTTGTCAAGGCGTTAAAGGAACACGGGGCAGAGATTCTTACCGGACACCGGCTCACCTCGGTCACAGAAGAGGGAATTGAAGCCCAAACCGGAAATCACAGCATCCAAATTCCCTGTGATTCTGTGGTGCTTGCACTGGGCTCCAAGCCGGATTCCCGTGCTCTGGCCGAATTCCAAACCGCCTTCCCGCAGGCTGTGGTGATTGGCGATGCGCTGGCAGGTCGACGCATTATGGAAGCCACCAGAGAGGGCTATCTTCAGGCCCTGCACATCTGATCTCCTGCTTAGGCAGAATATTGTGTCATCTCACTCCATCCGCGACGGCGGAATAAAATAGAATTCCGGAGAAACAGGGGTTATCTCTGCTTCTCCGGAATTTTGTTCTATCAGCAAAATGCTTCTTCCCTGTCCCCCATCTGCTGCCAGCGTCTGCTCTGCCAACAAAATCGAGCATAGGAAAGAACCGCCCTGACCAGCCAATCGACGATCATGGCTCCCCAAATCGCTTCCAGTCCCCAGCCAAACACATGGATCAGCACATACGAGAGCGGAATCCGTACCACCCACATCCCTGCCAGCGAAATGTAAAAGGGCCAGCGCGTATCTCGCGCACCGCGCAGCACCCCGGCCAGCACAACACCCACAGCCAAGAACGGCTCAGCAAATGCCTCAATTCTCAGCATTTTGGCTGCCAACAGAATTGTTGGGCCATCGTCGGTGAAAAACCCAATAATGGGTACTGCACAAAGAAACATGATCGTGCTGGTCACCAGCATGACACCGATCCCCAGCCTGTTGCACCACCGTCCGTAGCGCACTGCCAGCTGCTGCTTTCCCGCACCCAGCGACTGAGCTACCAGCGTGGTCCCGGCGGTGGCAAAGCCGTAAACCGGCAGATAACAGAGTTTTTCTCCTGTGTCTGCCAGAAGATTGGCGGACAGTGCCATCGTACCCAGTCCTGTAATCATAGCCGTGGCCGCGATCTGTCCCAGGGAGATTGTCACCCGCTCCATAGCTGCCGGGGTTCCCAGAACAACGGCTCGACGGATAATCTTCCTGTCCGGACGAAACCCTTCCTTCAGCCCGATTCGGTAGGCAGCAGGCCGCAAAAACAGTACCGCCATCAGGCTGACGCCGGAAAACACTATGGAAACTGCCGTAGCCGCTGCGGCTCCGCTGACGCCCCAGCCAGCCCTATGCAGTGTAAAGGTATACCCAAACAAGGTCATCTGGGTGGACGGATAAATCAAAAAATAGTTGCCCACAACATTGATAAGATTTGTCATAATATTGAACTTCATGGGCGTTTTTGTATCACCGGCACAGCGAAGAATGCTGGAACAGACAATCAGCGAGACGTTGAACAAATACGCCATACCGATAATCCGCAAGTAGCTCCGGGCCATGGGGATCACCACCGGGTCGGCATGCATCCAAACCGGAAGCCAGGGAGCCACCACAAGGGTTACCAGCGCCGTCAGCAGGATACCCACCACTACAATAGCCAGAACAGACTGCCGGATAATTTTCTTCGCCTGGTCAAAATTTCCTTCTCCAATACTGTGGGCCACCAGCACGGAATATCCGACTCCCACCGCATTCATAAATCCATTGATTAGCCAAATGGTTGACATGGTCACTCCCACAGCAGCTGTGGCGTCCACACCGATGCTGCCCACCATGGCCGTATCCACATAATTTACCGCCGTCTGCAAAAGCAGTTCCACAATTGTGGGCCACGACAGCAGCACGACCTGTTTCCAAGGCGGGATATTTCCATCTAATATGCTTCCCCGTACCGCCATTTTCCTTGCCTCTTCTCTTTATTCGCCTAACAAGCCCGTCCGCTTACTCAAAGGTTTCTTTCCATATGTAAAATCAGAAGACGGCACAACTTAATATTTAAAGATACGCCGTACTCTGTGGTTGATCAAGCTAAAAAAGTAGGTACCAGAGTGGCTGCTCCCAGCCAGCAATTCGGTCAGTTTGACCTCCTCGTCACCGTCTTCTCCCAGCAGCAGCATTTCGTCATTGACCTTGACATCCTCGATATCTGTGATATCCACAAAACCCTGGTCCATATTTAGGGAGAGGAGGGGAGCTTTTTTCCCTTTGATAACCACAAAGGCTCCATGACCTGCCAAATCATCCGGGTAACCGTCGGCATAGCCGAAGCTGGTGACTGCCACCTTCATATCTCTGGAGGCCGTCAGGGCAAGTCCGTAGTCAAAGCGTTCTCCCGCCTTCACTTTATTAATCTGGGTCACAAACCCTCTCCAATAAAGTACCTTTTCCAGTCCCAGACGGTTATCCTGATCCACCGACCAGTCATAGCCCACCAGCAGCAGCAGACTGCGCACCATATTATAGTGATACTGGGGAAAACGCACCGTGGCCGGCGTATTGGCTGCGTGACGATATGTCAACGTGATTCCCGCTCGTTCAATCTGGTCCAACGCCGCATCAAATCTGGCAGCCTCTTGTTCAATGATCGAGGTATCCAGCTTAGCAGAATTGGAAAAATGGGTATACGCACCCTCAACCTCAATTCCCGGCAGCTCTTGAAGTCCGGCCAAAAGATCCGCCAGCTCCTTGCCGGGACAAACCCCCATACGTCCAAGTCCGCTGTTGATTTTCAGGTGCACCTTCGCCCGTTTTCTTTGCCGCTGCGCCTCATCGGACAGTCTGTGTGCATAGTCCAGGTTGGACAGCGTTGTGGTCAAATCATGGTCCACCACATAGGGGATGTTGTGAAAGGGAGTCCCTCCCAACACCAGAATATCGCAGGTAACTCCACTCTCTCGCAGGCGCTGGGCCTCAATGGTCTGTCCCACACAGAGCATTTGAATCCCGCACTGCTCCACCAGGAACGTCCCGATCTCTTCCAACCCATGCCCGCATGTGCTCCCCTTGAGCACCGGCAGCAGGGTTACCTTGTTTCCGATATGTGCTTTTATCTTCTCCACATTTCGCTTGATTTTCTGCATGTCTACCACGGCGTAGGTATTTCCAGTCATCCCGCATAGATTTTCCATTGCTCCAGCCCTCCCAGAGACAGTATGCGCCATCACCTTTCGTACTCTTTATGTTCCAGTGGCTTTCCGGCATTTATTTCGTCAATGCGGAGAGGGGGATTGTCTCCCCCTCTCCGCCGATGCTTGTGTTATTTCGCCTACCTGCCAAAAAATTCACAGTTGGGCACCCCATGATTTTCCACCACAGAGCGCAGGCCTCTCTTGCTGTCCTCCGTCGCAAACACAATCTCAGCCGCCTTCAGCTCAAATTCACGTGCCTGCTCAATGTTGTTCTGCGTAGCCATCCGGACGCAGTCCTTATAGTACTTTACCGCAATGGGCGCCGCTTTGGACATTTTTTTGGCAACCGCCAAACCAACTTCCTCCACCAGTTCGTCAGCCACTACCTTGCTGGCAAGGCCCAGCTCATAGCACTGCCGCCCGGTAAAGTCCTCGTTGAGGAACATATAATCCAAAACCTTATTTCTGCCAATCCACATGGGCAGGCGAAGGGAACTCATGCCCCAGGAACCCACCGTTCCATAATAAATATCTCCATCGTGCATGCGGAACCCCTCACCCACGATCCGGATATCAAAGGCATTGAACAGCGCGGTCGATCCTCCGATACACCGACCTTTGGCCGCTACCAGAGTGGGCTTCGGATAGCAGTCTATGCGCTCAACCAGCCGATTACCCAGCACGGAAAAGCTCTCCGAAATCTCTTCGGT
>DBFWXD010000113.1:0-11301 GCA_048215895.1 Eubacteriales bacterium | reverse complement strand
AAATAAGCCGGGGTGTAAAGTTTTTTTACACTCCGGCTTATTTGACAAGAAATTTAATTGGATTTGCCCAGCGGAGGAATTCCCTCCATGGTCAAGCGGTAAACGGTGTGGACAATTTGATCCAGCTGTTCGGTATCCTCATCCGTCCATTCCTGAAGCAGGCCCATAATGGCCTGGCTGTGGTAGCGCACGATAATTTTAATCTCCGCACGGGTACATTCCGGATAAAAATTCTGACGCTCAGAAGCCATGATGAAGAAGCGGCGGATGTAGTGGCGCAGCAGCCGCTCCAGTTCCGGGCCGTAGTTGCTGTCCATACCCCGTTCCACATAGGGAATGGCGTTGATGGCCATAACAAAAAAGCAGCGCAGACCTTCTTCTCCATTCCCCTTGGACAGTACCTCCTGAAACATCTGCTCCGTATACTGTTCAATCATCCACTTGAGCAGCTCGGGAATGTCCTGAAAGTGATAGTAAAATGCCTGCCTGGTAATGTGGCATTGCTCCACAATATCCTTGACGGTCAGCTTTTTCACATGCTTTTCCACCAAAAGGGTATTGGTAGCCTGGGCAATCAGTTCTTTCATATCCGCAGCCACGGCAGGCTCACTTCCTTTCCATCCGGATCAAAGCAGGCGGCAGGTGCACCGCCGGATTACTTGGAGCGCTTGAGGACCTCCAGCAGGAACTTCCATACCCGCTGTACGGAGGAGATGCTCATCTTTTCTCTGGGGGTGTGGATCTCCAGCAGGTCGGGCCCCAGAGAGACGCAGTCCAGTCCGGGCATCTTTCCGGCGAAAATGCCGCACTCCAGGCCGGCGTGGATGGCCTCAATCTTGGGGGCCTTGCCGTACTGCTCCTGGAAGACCGCTACCATCAGCTCGCGCAGGGGAGAGTGCTCCTGATACTGCCAGCCGGTGTACTCACCGGAAAACTCCACATGGCCGCCCAGCTGCTCCATCAGGCAGCACAGGCGCTCCTTGAGCATCTGCTTCTGGGAATCCACGGAGCTGCGCACACTGTAAGAGGCGCAGACATCTGCCTCGTGGGTGACCAGAATGCCCATGTTCAGAGAGGTCTGAACCAGGCCATGGATGTCAGCGCTCATGGCCTCAATGCCGTTGGGCAGGCACTGGAGCATGCAGATCACCTTGCCGGTGGAGGCGTGATCCATGGGGAGCTGGGTGCTCTGCGCAGCTTCGGCTTTGACAAACAGGGAGGGGTCGGTGGTGCTGTATTCGTTTTTAAGAATCTGCTCCATCTCGCCAGCCACCTGCTGAGCCGCCTGGAGGTCGGAGACCAGAACAGTGGCACGGGTCTCCACGGGAATGGCGTTGTCCTTCAGGCCGCCGTCTACCCGCTCAATGCGCAGCTCGGTCTTCTGCGCCAGGGAGCGAAGCACCCGGCCCATGAGCATGTTGGAATTGGCACGGCCTTTGTGAATCTCCGCACCGGAGTGGCCGCCGGTGAGGCCGCCCACGGTGACGGTGAGGCAGTTGCCCTCAAAGGGAGCACGGGTCACCGGGAGGGTGCAGGCAGTGGTGTTGCCGCCGGCGCAGCTGACGGTGAAAATACCCTCTGCCTCCGAGTCCAGATTGATCATCTTTTTTCCCTTCAGAGGGGAGACATCCAGGGCGGTGGCGCCCAGCAGACCGATCTCCTCGTCGGTGGTGAAGACAGCCTCGATGCGGGGAGCGGGCAAGTCCTTGTCATCCAGAATGGCCATAGCCATGGCGACGGCGATGCCGTCATCGCTGCCCAGAGTGGTGCCCTTGGCATAGACAAAGTCGCCGTCGATAGCCAGATCCAGGCCCTCGCGGTCCATATCCTTGGTGCAGCCGGCGGCCTTTTCACACACCATGTCCAGGTGGCCCTGAAGGACCACGGGCTGGGCGTCTTCATAGCCGGGGGCGGCGGGCTTGATGATGATAATGTTGTTGGCCTCATCCTGGTGGTACTCCAGCCCACGCTCCTTGGCGAAGGCCACACACCAGTCGCTGATCGCCTTGGTGTTCCGGGAGCCGTGAGGAATGGCGCACATCTCCTCAAACAAAGAGAATACCTTCTTGGGCTCCAGATGTTCCAAAACCTGCATTGTTGATTCCTTCCTTCCTTTCGTAAATCTGCTTATCTTCGGGAATAACGGCCGTTGGGCAGCTTCTGAATCAGCAGCTGCTCCGTCATATACTGGGCCAACTTCGGGGCAAAGGCCTTGGTATTTTGTACTGCGGCCTTCTGGCGGGACCAGAACTGGCCCGCCTTTACGCCCCGACACAGCTGAGCAATCTCCTCCAGGGAGATGCTCTCGTGTTTCTTCAGATAGCTTACCACCTTTTGGGCGCTTTTGTTCAATAAAATCCGCTCCAGGTCCTGCTGCTGGGTCATGCTCTTGTGCAGGCCCCAGACATACAGCACAGCGGTAATCAGAGCGAAAGCCAAAATGCCCAGGATGATCTGCGGTGTACTCACGGCTTCACCCGATCCTTTCCCTGAAACAGGATGAACTGGTTGTTGCGCAGAATCTGCATATAGTGTACCAGCCGGTCATAGAGAGGCTCAGCCTGCTGGCCGAACTGCTCCTTCATCCGCTGGGCCAGCTGACCCACGGTACGCTTGCCGTCAATTTCCTTCCACAGGAAGCTGCCGTATTCATCCAGCTTGATGTGGCTGACCCGGGGCGTATGGAAGAATTTCTGCGCAATGGCGGCATAGAAGCCCCGGTGGACCATGTGAATGGTGACAATACCCTGTTCATCTTGGCTCCAATCGTTTTTGGGGTTCATGATGGGGATGAAATCCAAATAGTTATTGTTCTTTTTTTGGGACATATCGGTTTCTCCTCGTGGATAATAGCCCAAGCCGGGCTGCATACCAAAGTATACAGCCCGGCTTGAAAAAAGGCAATGTTTATTTCTTCTTGCTGTCCTTGATAGCGAAGAAGTAGATGGAGAACAGGATCAGAGCAAAGCAGATCAGGCCACCGATGTTGCCGATGGAGAAGATCTCGCCGAGGTTGATCTTGTCGCTGAGGTACAGGGTCTTGCCCTCGGCGTTCAGGCCCATGGGGATGACGGCCAGAACAGCCAGCAGGATACCCACGATACCCTCGCCGGCGATGAGGCCGGAGGAGTACAGCACGCCGGACTGAACCGTGTTGTCCATTTCCTTCTCAGAGGCGTACTTGCGCTTCTCCAGATACCAGCGCAGCAGGCCGCCCAGCATCATGGGCACGGACAGGTAGATGGGCAGGTACAGGCCGATGGCGAAGGGCAGCACGGGGATGCCCAGCACTTCCACCACCAGGGCAATGAACACGCCCACGAACACCAGGTTCCAGGGCAGGTTGCCGCCCATAACGCCCTCGACGATCATCTTCATCAGCACAGCCTGAGGAGCGGGCAGGTCTTCGGAGCCGTAGCCGCCCCAAGCCATGCTCAGCAGGTACAGGATAGCACCGATGGCCACGGCGGACACCGCCACACCGATGAGCTCACCGATCTGCTGCTTCTTGGGGGTAGCGCCCACCAGGAAGCCGGTCTTCAGGTCCTGGGAGGTATCGCCGGCGATGGCGGCGATGACGCAGATGACGCCGCCGATGACGATGGCAGCGATCATGCCGTTGATGCCGTCGTTACCGGTGGCCTTCAGCAGCAGGGTGGAGATGAGCAGGGTAGCAATGGCCATGCCGGACACCGGGTTGTTGGAGGAGCCGATCAGGCCCACCATCCGGGAGGACACGGTGGCAAAGAAGAAACCAAAGACAATGACGATCAGAGCGGTGAACAGGTTCAGGGGGATGGCGGGAACCAGCCACATGACCACAGCCACAATCAGAATGCCCAGCAGAACCACCTTCATGGAGATGTCCTGCTCGGTACGCAGGGTACTGTTGCTGCGGCCCTTGCCATAGTCGCTCATGGCGTCCTTAAAGGTGCGGACGATGAGGGGCAGAGACTTGATCAGGCTGAGCACGCCGCCGCAGGCCACGGCGCCGGCGCCGATGTAGCGCAGGAAACTGCCCCACAGGTTGGACACGCCGCCGGGGGAAGCAATCAGCTCGTTGACGGTCACTTCAGCGGGGAACAGGACCAGGTCGCCGCCGAACAGGGCCATCAGAGGCATAATGACAAACCAGCCCAGCACACCGCCGGCGAACAGGTAAGAGGACACCTTCACGCCGCAGATGTAACCGACACCGGCCAGGGCGGGCAGCACGTCAATGCCGATGCCGGAGCCCTTATAGGCAGGGATGTCATAGGTGATCTCGCTGGGGAAAACCTTCAGGCCGTCAGCAATGAACTTGTAGATGGCGGCAATGCCCAGACCGGAGAACACGGTGGACGCCTTGGCGCCGCCCTCTTCACCGGCGATGAGCACCTCGGCACAGGCCTGTCCTTCGGGATAAGCCAGCACGCCGTGCTCTTTTACGATCAGGGCGCTGCGCAGGGGGATCATCATCAGTACGCCCAGTACACCGCCGCACAGGGCGATCAGACCGATCTCCACCAGGGAGGGCACATCACAAAGGCCTTCCTTTGCCCACATAAACAGGGCAGGCAGAGTGAAAATGGCACCGGCTGCCACGGATTCACCAGCGGAGCCGATGGTCTGCACCATGTTGTTCTCCAAAATGGAGTCACGGCGCAGAATCTTGCGGATTACGCCCATAGAGATAACTGCCGCGGGGATGGAGGCCGACACCGTCATACCCACACGCAGGCCCAGATAGGCGTTTGCGCCGCCAAACACAATGGCCAGAATGGCGCCCAATACGATGGAGACCACCGTAAACTCGGGCATGACCTTGTCTGCCGGCACGTAAGGTTGGAATTTCTTCTCTTCCACGATACTCGTTCCCTTCTGTCTTTTTACTGTGCTATGGGTATGTGCTTCGGGCGGAAACGCTCCCCACAGCACGTAACTTCTCTATTCTATTAAAAATGCGGCCATTCGTCAAGGCTTATTCTTCGATTTAGATACAAATGTAGGAGAGGCGCGGACATCCTTCCCTGTCCGCGCCTCGTTCAAAGAGGAGATTCTATTATATGATCACAGCTGTTGCGGCAGCTGGAATCAACAAGGTGGTACCCGGTGTTGCCATCGGGTGCGGTGTCCAAAGGGTTAGGACTTGGAACTTCCGCAGCTGCTGCAGTGAGCGCAGTTTCCGGAGCAGCCGGAGGAGCTGCAAGAGCCGCTCTCCGGACAGCCGATACACTTTTTTCCGCTCTTTTTGGCCTTGTAAATGTACCATCCAGCAGAAAAGAGGATGACGGCCAAAATGGCTATGACAATGAAATCGCTTGCAGTCATTATGATTTCACTCCACTCAATGCGTATTCACGCTTCAAATCTTGTTCCGACTTCACGCACAGGTGAACCAGAACCGCGGCAAAGATGAGGACCGCTGCCAAGCCGGGGACAAAGCCCGCACCCAGAGAGCCGGTGGTGACCAGCGTGCCGATCTGATAGACCAGGAAGCCTACCGTATAGCCGGTGCCCAGCTGCAGGCCGATGCCGGCCCAGAGCCACTTGGCGCTCTTCATCTCAGAATTCATAGCGCCGATGGCGGCAAAGCAGGGGGGCGTGTAGAGGTTGAACATCAGATAAGCCAGGGCGGCCACCTTAGTGATGGCGAGGACACCGGCAACCTCGGCGCCGGAGCCCTCGATCATGGCCAGCTCATCGGTGTCAATGAAGTTCTCCAGGCCCACAAAGCAGACCGCCAGCGTGCCCACCACGTTCTCCTTGGCGATAAAGCCGGTGACTGCGGCGGCGGCCAGCTGCCAGCTGAGCACGCCCACGATGGGCACCAGGAGGTAGGCGAAGGGAGCGGCGATGGAGGCCAGGATGGAGCTGTCGGCAGTCTCCGCCACCTGGAAGCTCCAGTTGAAGGTCTGCATGATCTGGACAGCGGTGTTGCACAGCAAAATGATGGTTGCGGCCTTTACCACGTAGGCCCAGCCTCTGGCACACATGGCCTTCAGGGCGAACCACAGGGAGGGCACCTTGTACTCCGGCAGCTCGATGATAAAGAAGGACTTGCGGTTCTTATACCCGGCGATCTTGTTGACCAGCAGGGCACCCAGGAAAATGAGCACAATGCCGGTGAAGTACATGACGAAGCTGACCCAGCCCGCATCGTCAAAGAACGCGCCGGCGAACAGGGCGATGACAGGAATCTTGGCGCCGCAGGGCATAAAGGGAGTGAGCATGGCAGTGGCCCGGCGCTCCCGCTCGTTGCGGATGGTGCGGCTGGCCATGACGCCGGGAATGGCGCAGCCGGTGCCGATGACAAAGGGAATAACGGATTTGCCGGACAGACCTACCTTTTTAAAAATGGGGTCCAGCACCACGGCGACCCGGGACATATACCCGCAGTCCTCCAGCAGGGCGATGAGGAAGTACATGACCATCACCAGCGGCAGGAAGCCCACCACAGCGCCTACGCCGCCGATGATGCCGTCGGCCAGCAGGGCGGTGAGCAGCGGATTGGCCCCGGACAGAGACTCTGTCACCGTGGCCTTAAAGGTATCGATCCATGCCACCAGAGTGTCTGCAACAAGGGGGCCGACCCATACCTGAGAGATCTGGAAAACCAGGTACATGACGACGGCGAAAATGGGGATGCCCAAAATCTTGTTGGTGAGAACGGAGTCGAGGGCGTCATCGGCACTTCGCTCCCGGGTCAGTACCTTCCGGTGCTCTACCTGGGAGACCAGCTTGTTGACAAATTCAAAGCGCTGCCGGTCGGCAAGCTCAACGGCCTTCTTATCGGTAAGATCGATCTCGCCCTGAACGTAAGGCGCCTGCTGTCCTCTGCCGCGCAGAGAAACCGCAGCTTCCACCACGGGCTTCAGCCCCTCTGCGGTGGTGGAGACCGTCTCAATCACCGGGCAGCCCAGCTTTTCCGACAGGGCGGAGGTGTTAATGGAGGTCTCCTTTTTGATGTTGATATCGCTCTTGTTCAAAGCCACCACCACGGGGATGTTCAGTTCCAGCAGCTGCGTGGTAAAAAACAAGCTGCGGCTGAGGTTGGTGGCGTCCACAATGTTAATGATGACGTCGGGGTGTTCATGTCTGACGTAAGAGCTTGTGATACTCTCTTCCGAGGTGAAGGGGGACATGGAGTAGGCGCCGGGCAAGTCCACGGCCACCAGGTCCTCACTGCTGTTGCAGTAACTCTTTTTAATTAGGTGTTCCTTTTTTTCCACGGTCACGCCGGCCCAGTTGCCCACCTTTTCGTTTCGCCCGGTCAGGGCGTTATACATGGTGGTTTTGCCGGAGTTCGGGTTGCCGGTCAGGGCAATTCGCATAAACAGTTCCTCCTTTTCAGCAGCACGCTCACAATATAATATTACAACACACTTGGGTTATCCTAGACTAACCTAGGCGCGCAGTAAAACAAGCTACGCCGGCGGGCCGGCTCAGATTTGAATGGCCTGCGCCAGTTGGCGGTCGATGTTATAACGGCCATCTTTAATGGAGACGACACAGCCGCCCTTTAAGTGGGAAATCACCGTGATCGGTTCTCCGGTGTAGCAGCCCAGAGAGAACAGAAAGGCATTGAGTTCCTCGTCGTCCGTGTCAATCTGCTGTACGGTGTATTCCGTTCCTTCCAGTGCATTCAGCAACGTCATGTCATTCACCTGCCTATCGTGGGATTGAGAGTGGTATCAGTTTAGAGTTAGCAAAAACTAACTAGCATTCAAAAAGAAAACGGGGGTAACCCGGAAAAAGTTAGATACAACTAACCTAACGTGTGCTCAGTTTAACACCAGGGAGCGAAGATGTCAAGAGCTGAAGGGGATTTTCTTGATTTTTTCCTTAGTTTGTGATAATCTTGTACAAATCAGAGGGATAAAGGGGCAGAGTTGATGAATATTCACGAGTCCGCCGAAGATTATCTGGAGGCGATTTTAGTATTAAAAGAGCGGCTGGGAATGGTGCGCTCCATTGATGTGGTGCATCATCTGGACTATTCCAAGCCCAGCGTCAGCGTGGCCATGAAGCGGCTGCGGGAGAACGGATACATTGAAATGGATGGAGAGGGGTATATTACCCTGCTTCCGCCTGGGGAAGAGATTGCCCGGCGGATCTATACCCGCCATAAGCTGCTGACCCAATTTTTAATCCAGCTTGGCGTAAGTGAAGAAGTGGCGGCGGCGGATGCCTGTAAGATCGAACACGATCTCAGTGATGAATCCTTTGAAAAGATTACGGCCCACGCCCTTGGAAAAAAAGAACCATAAAAAAATCCCTGGGGTTTCCCAGGGATTTTTTTATGCCGGAACGGCCAGAGCTTCAATGGAGGTTCCCTGCTCGTAGAGCTGTACATAGGTGTCGATGCAGGTGCGGTAACAGGCGAAACACTGCTTCATGGCCTCTGGGTTTCCATAGGACTTCCAAAGACCGCAGCAGGTAAAGTTCTGGCCCCGGTGTTCCATAAATCCGATGACGTCTTCCAGGGGATACCCCAAAAAAAGACCGATTTCATGGGGAAATTCCTCCTGGGAACTTAGACGCTGGGCCAGCTGGTCCAAAAGAGAGTCTGCATCTCCTGTCTGGTAGCCGGTACGATCCAGAAAATCCTGGCTTTCGGGCAGAGAGAGCAGCTGCTGCAGTTGACTGGGACGCCAGACATAGATCAGTGCAGACCCGGCATTTTGCCGCTCCAGGAGTACCCGTACCGAGAGGCCCAGAGGCCGAAGGCGTGTGTCCCACTGGGCAGCCAGTCTTCGAATTGAAGAGAGGTCTGCGTGCGCAAAGCAAAATAAGCTTCCGGGTTTCATCCCGGCAAGGGTGAGCGCACATTGTCTGACCAGAGTAGCTTCAAAGGATTGTACCATGAGGGGCTCCTTTCCTGCATCGGAAGCGCATGATAGGGGTTCCCCCCACACGGCAGCCGTGTGGGGGGAGTTGGGGAAGTAGGAAGTAGGGAGATTTAATAAAAAGGGAGGAGGTAGGAAGTTTTACCAGCAGGCCAGAGCCCGACCCAGAGCCCGGCAAGTCTCTCGGGCGTCCTCATCCGGGGCCTCGTTGACCATGAGCCCCTGAGGATCGTAGAGATTTGCATTGGCATCCGTGCACCGGGCACACCAATCGCGCATCCACTGGCCATCTCCCCATCCGTAGGAACCGAACAGGGCGATTTTCTTGCCGCTGAGGGAATGTTTCAGTTCTGCAAACATGGGTTCAAATTCCATCTCTTCCAGAACCTCGGCCCCCATGGCCGGACAGCCAAAGGCGATCACATTGAATTCCGACAGCCGGGCTGCCGAGAACTCGGATGGTCCCATCTGACATACCTGAGCGCCTGCCTCTTCAGCGCCCTGGGCGATGCAGTTGGCCATGGCCTCGGTGTTTCCGGTGCCGCTCCAATAGACAATTGCCAGTTGATTCATGATTCGCATATGCTCCTTTCAGGGAAATGGTGTGGACTCGAATGATACATGACCAGAAGTTAGCAATAACTAACCAAAGGAGAAAAAAGAACGGGCTGCCCGCCTGTCTCTTGGTTAGCAATAACTAACCTTGGGACAACTATACCATTTGCTTTCCGTTCTGTCAACCCCTGTTTGAAAGTTTTGTGGATTATTTCGGTGCTTGTAAGTGACTGACAAAAATAGGAAAGAAAAGGCGCGTATATCTTGCCTGCCTGGGGCAAAGATAGTGGTGGATGTTCCATCCAACCCAAACAAGTCATGAAACAAAAGGAGAGACACATTATGTCCAGTAATAAGAAGACTATGGTTCCTAACGCTCGCGAGGCTATGAACAAGTTCAAGATGGAAGCTGCCAACGAGGTGGGCGTCAACCTGAAGCAGGGCTACAACGGCGATCTGACCAGCAAGCAGGCCGGTTCCGTGGGCGGCCAGATGGTCAAGAAGATGACACCCATACGAACTATGAATTATCAACGAGTTGACCGCACCGCGCCAGGACATATCCAGCCTATCCGTTACATCTGTACTATCGGCCTGTGAGGAAAAATAATCAGCGAAGAGATTTCATATGGTGCTGGGTTTAGCCCGGGACTTCTTCTAAAGAAAGATAGAGATAGCCCATGGGAACGAGGTTCCCATGGGCTATCTTGTTGAGGCTAAGAGTGCTGAACAAGATTTCCTCAAAATCTTTCGGGAGACAGAGGGACTAGATTAGTCCTCAAGCTTACTGTTTCAAGGAAAATCCTAAAAATTGTCGCTAGAAACGAATAAGAAATAACGCTTCAGCACAGAAGGCGACACTGATTTTAGTGAGGTCCAGGAGCACAGAATGGGGCGTTATTTACCCAGCATAATGTTGAGAATCTCTATATCAGTGCTTTTCATACCGACCCGGCCCATACGGCCTACTGCGGCAATGGTATCTTCTGGGTTCTCCATAGTCATTCCTTCGCCGGGTTGAAACACGTTTCCATCCAGGCTCAATTCCAATGCCATGAGTGCATTTTCCACAGCAATGCCAATTTTTGCGGCACAACTAGCCTTGGCTCCATCACATACCATGCCTCCTAGCGTTTCAATGCTGTTGGTAATGGTGTCACACAAGACTTTATATATTCTGTCAATAGGTTCGTTCTGTTTTTTCAGCAGCATATACCCGATGCCGCAGGCCGCACCAGTGGCTGCGCTGGTTGCGCCGCAATAAGCGCTGAGGCTGCCAATATATTTTTTCTGATGAACGCTGATTAGGTTGCCAATCACCAAGGCCCGGTATAGCATCTGCTGATCAACTTCCCAATGTCTGGCGTACATGACAATCGGCATAGTAATCGTAATTCCTTGATTTCCGCTGCCGCTGTTAATTACAACGGGAAGAGAACAGCCGCTCATGCGGGCATCGCTGCCGGCTGCGGCGGCAGCACGAGCCTGCAAGCGGACGCGATTGAGCCCCATGGCATTGACAGAATTTGACATCAAAATTTTTCCGGTTTCTACGCCGTAGTTTCCCTTTAGACCTTCGGCAGAAATAGCGCAGTTATAGTCTATTTGACGCTGGAGAATGGCCTGAACGTCGTTGAGGTCAACTTGTTCGGCAAATTCCAAAATATTTTTCACATTCAACAGCATTCGGTCTGGTCCAGTCTTTTTTTCGGATGACTGAGGGTCGGGCCTGTGGTTTAGTACTACTGTGCCATCCTTTTCCAGGTATGTGATATTGTTGTGGTGCTCTTGAATCTCTACCTGCGCGCTATGGCCGCCTCCTGTTACCTCTATTCTGACATAAAGGTTGTCCACATCTTCCACCAAATGGCAGTCGCAAAAACCGGTTTTTAAAAGTGACTGTGTATGCTGAATGTCC
>DBFWXD010000112.1:0-1890 GCA_048215895.1 Eubacteriales bacterium | reverse complement strand
TGACAAACGGCTCACGTTCGTTTTCTCACCACTGCAGAGGCGCTGGGCTGCCGCAGGGAGGAAAATTTTCCCCAGACTCCGGCTGTAAGATGTCTCCAAGGGGATACGTCGTGTGGGTGGGACCTCGCCCTATACTTGTCCTATCTACACCCGCCGCCGGGGTACCAGCATATACTGACTGTCGAGAAACAGCATCCCACGCCACAGATGCGGGGAACAAAAATAGCCACGGCCGCCGGAAGAATTGGCAGCCGTGGTCGTTATGAAAGATACAACAAGGCGAGCATACAACAGAGCCCTCCGGACGGCGGAAGGACCGCTGCCGGAGGGAAAGGGGGCGGAAGTGCTCACTCCAGGTCGATGGCATTGACAGGGCAGGATTCCCTGGCCTGGGAGGCGGTCTTCTCCAGGGTCTCAGTGACCTCCTGAATGGGCTGAGCCAGTCCGTCGTCTCCGATCTCAAAGACCTCCGGACAGATGCTGACGCACAGACCGCAGCCGATGCAGTTGGAATTGACAGTAGCGTTCATGATGTGCTCCTTTCCTCCCCGGCCAGCGGATGCCGCGGGGCGTATCTGAGCACAGTATGCCCGAAAAGCAGAAAAAATACACAAACAGAAAAAGGACAGGCAGGCCCCGCAGGGTCTGCCTGTCCGGTATAACGTAGGGAAAGAAAATCAGAGGATCCGGCGGCCGCCCACGAAGCCGGTGGTGTAGTAGGCACTGTCCATGTCGCTGATGATGACGCCGGTGCTGGAGGTGGAGGCGTGGATGAACTGGCCCCCGCCGATGTAGATGCCCACGTGGGAGGCACGGCTGGCACCGCTGCCCGACTTCAGGAAGAAGACCAGATCGCCGGGCTGGAGCTCACTCATAGAGACGGAGGTGCCGTTGCTCATCTGAGCGGAAGCAGTGCGGTTGAGGGAGCAGCCAAACTGAGAGTAGACATAGCGGACAAAGCCGGAGCAGTCAAAACCGCTGGGGGAGGAGCCGCCGTAACAGTAGGGATAGCCCAGATACTGCATGGCCAGATCCACCACCTCGGAGGCGGAGCCGGAAGAGGCGGCCTCGGCCGCGTCGATAATGGTCACATAGTCCGCGGACACATAGCCCTCTTCCACCTTGTACCAGCCGTCCAGGGTCTCCAAAATGGTGAGGACCTTGCCAGTAGAGAAGGAGTCCACCTTCTCACTGTCGGTGCTGGGGGCGGAGCGGACATTCAAGGGGCCCTCCGTGACCTTGCCGTAGACGGGCTCCGACACAGTGGGCAGCTCTACAGTCTCAGACAGCACTACATAATCGGTGGAGACATAGCCCTGAGTATCCTGGAAGGAGACCTGGTACCAGCCGCTTTCGGTAATACCAGACACCTCAATCTGGGAGCCGTCGGGGATGGTCTCCAGAACGGCGGCGTCGGTGCTGGAAGCGTTGCGCAGACGAAGACCGCCCTCGGCGTCCACTGTGCCGGACACAGCAAAAGCCGGAGCGATCATACCGGTGACAGCCAGCAGGCCGGCGGTCAGCTTGGCAGCAAAAGACTGAGAAAAGTGCATGGCGGAAGTCCTCCTGATCGTCATATCTCTGTTTCTGGAGCGCGGGCGGCTCTTTACTTCGTGCTCAGTGCCCGGTCCAGCCAGACCGTGGCCACGTCCATTGCGGTGTATAAGCTGTCCTTCTCTGTCTTTTTGACCACCCGGTCCCGGCTCTTCAGGTCGGGATCGGTCAACTGGAGCTGAACGGCCACCTTTGTGGCCACATCCAGATCGTCCACCTTCTTAGTGTCCAGGATCTGGAGCATGATGATGTACTTTTCGGCCATCGTGCCGTAGTAGATGAGGTTGTCTTTCCGGCGCAGGGGATGGCCCTTATAGGAAAGAGGGATTTTTTCAG
>DBFWXD010000111.1:0-1990 GCA_048215895.1 Eubacteriales bacterium | reverse complement strand
ATACGATACCGCGTACCAGCTGCTCCTCACCCACACCAGCGACATGGAGGAATACTACCACGGTCTGCTTCTGAGCGATATGGCAGCATACGACGTATAATCATTTCCAGACGAAACACGATACGGGAATACCGCAGCCTGCATACGCTGCGGTATTCCCGTATTGTTTTTCCATGGGTCACACCGTTGCCTTCAGCAGCGGCATCAGCTGATTGCGGCAGATCCAGGCCCCATGATACTGGGTACGCGCACGCGTCTTGGCCCGCAGGCTGCGGTCCTCCCGCATAAGGTTGGCAATGATCCCGCCGTGCTCCTCATAGTAGGCCTGCTCCGAGGGCACATACCGCTCATGGGTGTCATAGCCGAAGTTGCGCGCATCCCAGCGCATAAAATAGGCCCCCAGGCTCTCCCCCAGCTCCTTCAACGCGGGCACCGCCTCGTTGAGCACCAGGAAATTGCCGCGGCTTGCGGCCTCCAGCACCGTCAGGCCGAAGGACTCTGAGTAAGACGGGCAGATAAACAGGTTGGAAAGGCCGAACAGCTCCAGCACCCCCTGCCGGGGAAAGCCCTGCTCATAGCCCAAATCTGAGGTGAAGACCATATCGTCATCCTCCAGGCCAAACTTTTTTCCCTCCATACGGATCATGTTCTTATAAACTTCGCTGGGGATATCCGCGCTGGGAAAGTCACAGAAGATCACCTTGGTGCTCTGCTCCGTTTGGCTCTGGATCGCCCCCGCCAGCGCCGCCGCCTTTTCAAACCGCTTTCCCGGCGTCAGCCGCCCAGGGCAGACACACAGGATCTCCGCGCTCAGCAGGTCTATACGGTCGGCCACCCGCCGGGTGTCCGGGCTGAGCACCTCCAACAGCGGCAGACTGTTATATACCACCGCACAGCTGCCCTGGGGCACATCATACTGTCTGGCCAACGCCTCGATGCCCGAGCGGCTGGGATAGACAAAGCAGGTGTT
This sequence comes from Eubacteriales bacterium, assembly GCA_048215895.1. Taxonomy (GTDB): domain Bacteria; phylum Bacillota; class Clostridia; order Oscillospirales; family Oscillospiraceae; genus Lawsonibacter. Next base: position 1,020 of record DBFWXD010000111.1, on the reverse strand, counting down.
CGGCATGGGGGTAAAGCGGGCCGAAAAGGGCTCTTCCATCTTTTTGGGCCGGTTGACAGGCAGCGAATGGGTAAAGGCCAAAAATTTCACCTTGGGCAGGGACTTTTGCGCCTGGCGAATGGCCACGTTGTGCACCAGGTGCCACCCCTGGTAGAGGATATCATGGAGAATGCATACATCCACATCCTGAAGGTGGCGCACATAGTCCCGGGCGATCTCCTCCGCCTCCTGATAAAACCCCTCGTGTACCGTTCCCGTGGGGGCAGAATAGTCGTGCCAGACAATGGGCACGCCGCGGCAGGTGTTGGTGATCTTCACCCACTCCAGTCTGGGGTCCTGAAATACCCCCCACCGCTCCTCGTCCGGGCAGGTCTCACACACCAGAACCTTCACCGAAACCTGGGCCTCCAGCAGCATTTTAATCTGATCGGCCACCACATTGACCAGCGAATATGTGGTAGCCAGGCCGGAAAACATGGTTAAAATAGCGACCTTCATAGCAGTTTCCTCCCTTTTCAAAAAGTGGATGGCGCGGCAGAGTTCTGCCGCGTCATCCATTTGTTTACTCCTCCTGGCTGCAAATGCAGTCCTGGAACAGCGCAATTTTATCCGACAAAATCATCTCCAGGTCCGAGATGCTGTTGACCATGGACTCCACAGACCGGTTGGTCCGCAAAACCGTCTCCGCCGTCAGCTGCTCAAAGGAGAGAATCTTCTGCACCTTCTCCCCTTCCGCATTGAGGATGTGGGACAGCGCCGCCTGTTCCAGCGCGATGGAAGCAAGCAAATCCGTAATGGCCTGCTCCCGGGGCACCGGGGCCTGGGTGGTGGTCGTGGAGGTGGTGGTGCTGGACGTGGTGGTGGTAGTCGTGGTGGTGGTAAGCCGCTCCGCGACCACACGTTCCCGGCTGAAATGCGCTTGATACTGGTCGGCCAGTGTGGAACCGACACTCTGCTCGGAGACCGTCCGCTCTGCGGGCGGTCTTTCTTTTTTTGTGGCCTCCTTCCGGTACAGCTCGA
>DBFWXD010000110.1:0-2396 GCA_048215895.1 Eubacteriales bacterium | reverse complement strand
GAGGAGGCGGTGTGCCGGTGCTACGCCCTGAACAGCGTGAAAATTCAGGCCGCCCCGGCCCAGGCGCCCCAGAGCGCTGCCGCGCCCGCCCAGGCGGAGAAGCCCCAGGCAGCGGACAAGCCTCAGCCCTCGGCCGCCCAGGCGCAGGAGCCGAAGGAGGAGGACCCCTTTGCCCGCACCGAGGCCATCCGCCGGGCAGCTATGAAGAAGAGTGCCCACCCGGCTGCCGCACCGGCCCCCACTAAGGGGGGCGGCGGCAAGAGCCAGGGAAAGGCCATTTTCGGCCGGCCCATCACCAAGGCCATCACCCCCATTGAGGAGCTGGAGCTGGACATGGGCATGGTGGTGGTGGAGGGCGATGTGTTCGCCGTGGACAACCGGGAGCTGAAAAAGCGCAACTCCTGGGTGGTGGCCTTTGACATCACCGACTACACCGGTTCCATCCGGGTGAGCAAGTTCTTCCCCCAGGCGGAGGAGGCCAAGCCCCTGGTGGACGGAGTGAAAAAAGGCATGCACCTGAAAATCCAGGGGCGGCTGAACCTGGACCGCTTCTACGGGGATATGGTGCTGGAGCCCACCGCCGTCACCACGGCGGAAAAGAAGATGAAGGAGGACACCGCGCCGGAAAAGCGGGTGGAGCTGCATCTGCACACCACCATGTCCTCCATGGACGCCCTCACCGCCGTGGGTCCCAAGCTGGGGCCGGACAAAAACGTGGTAAAGCGGGCCCAGGCCTGGGGCCATAAGGCCATCGCCATCACCGACCACGGCGTGGCCCAGTCCTTCCCCGACGCCTGGCACTCCGCCAAAAACATCAAGCTCCTCTACGGCGTGGAGGCCTACTTCATCAACGACGTGGACGACCGGGTGGTGGTCCACGGAGAGACAGACGCCTCCTTTGACGACGAAATTGTCTGCTTTGACATTGAGACCACGGGCCTCAATAAGAAATACGAGGTCATCATCGAAATCGGCGCGGTGGTGCTGAAAAACGGGGAGATTACCGACACCTTCAACACCTTCGTCTCCCCGGGGCGGCTGCTGTCCCCGGAGATCATCCGCCTTACCGGCATCACCGACGAAATGCTGGAGGGGGCCCCCTCTCAGAAGGAGGCCCTGGAGGCCTTCCTGGCCTTTGCCGGGGACCGGCCTCTGGCTGCCCACAACGCCGACTTTGACATGGGCTTTATTTCGGCGGGCTGCCGGAAGTACGGCCTGCCCTTCCATAACCCCTCGGTGGACAGCCTGATTCTGGCCCAGAACCTGCTGCCCGACCTGGGCAAATATAAGCTGGACATTGTGGCCGACCATTTGAAGCTGCCCGCCTTCAACCACCACCGGGCCAGCGACGACGCGGCCACCGTGGCCTATATGCTGCCCCCCTTCTTCCGGATGATGGAGGAGATGGGGCTGCATAAGCTCAGCGACATCAACCCCTATATGCCCAAGCTGCGCAAAGGGGGAGGAAAGGTGCGGCGTCAGCCCAAGCACCTGATCGTCCTGGCCAAGAACCAGACGGGCCTTCGGAATCTCTATAAGCTCATCTCCCTGGCCCACCTGGAGCACTTCAAGCGGGTGCCCATCATGCCCAAGTCCCTCATCAACGAGAACCGGGAGGGCTTGATCATCGGCTCGGCCTGTGAGGCAGGAGAGCTCTTTAAGGCCGTGGTGGACGGCAAGGACTGGGAGGAGCTCAAGCGTATTGCCTCCTGGTACGACTACCTGGAAATCCAGCCCATCTGCAACAACATGTTCATGCTCCGCAAGGGTATGGTGAAGGACGAGGAGGAGCTGCGGGAGTTTAACCGCACCATCGTCCGCCTGGGGGAGGAGCTGGGCAAGCCCGTGTGCGCCACAGGCGACGTCCACTTCCTGGACCCGGAGGACGAGATTTACCGGCATATCCTCCTGGCCTCCAAGGGCTTTGAGGATGCCGACGAGCCCCTGCCCATCTACTTCAAAACCACCGATGAAATGCTCCGGGAGTTCTCCTACCTGGGCAAGGAAAAGGCCCACGAGGTGGTGGTGAAGAACACCAACCTCATTGCCGACTGGTGCGACCCCATCGAGCCGCTGCCCCAGGGCCTGTTTGCCCCCAAGCTGGAGGACTCCGACGGGGAGCTGAAGCGCCTGGTGTGGGGGAAAGCCCATGAGCTTTACGGGGAAGATCCACCCCAGATCGTGGTGGACCGCATCAATGTGGAGCTGGGCGACATCATCCGGTGTAAGTACGATGTCATCTACATGTCTGCCCAGAAGCTGGTGCAGAACTCCCTGGAGCACGGCTACCTGGTTGGCTCCCGTGGATCGGTGGGCTCCTCGCTGGTGGCCTTCATGTCGGGCATTACCGAGGTAAACTCCCTGCCCGCCCACTATCGCTGCCCCAACTGCAAGCA
>DBFWXD010000011.1:0-8586 GCA_048215895.1 Eubacteriales bacterium | reverse complement strand
TCTTCATTCTCAGTAAGCTCGGCTCTGGGGCCGCGGATTAACAGCGTATTTTCATAATACGCTTCCAGATTTTTCAGATATACAGACAGACTCTGTTGAGAAATCCGCAGCTTTTGAGCTGCCCTGGATATATTTAATTCGTTTGCGATTTCAATAAAATATTCCAACGATGGCTCCAAAATAACATGTCTCCTTTGTACGCTGCCAGTAGAACGGCTTCCTGAACCCCTAACATTCCTTTCCCTAAGTTCCACGGTATATATATTTCAGGCGTTGTGCTGAACTTTTCGACTTTGCTTTCCCACAACACATTTTAAGTCCAATTTATATTGAGTTTATTTCATAATTGATAAAAAGCGCAACATTTACAGGAACACAGAATATTGCAGAACTCAGGCACAACTTCATTCTAAAGTCTAGATTCAAGCAAATTTCCTGACAATTCACTTGTTTTTATTATTTTTCTAATGGTAATAGGTCTGTTTTGTGTCTGTGGTTTTACCCAAATCGTTGCTCACGTCGTCACAAGCTTCATCCCTCTCGTTTCCACCTGAACGGGCAAAAATCCACTTATTCCGCTGCTCCTCCCTATCCCCTCTGTCCCTTCGAGACATCTCCCCTTGAACAGTGGAGTTGTCCTATCCCCACCGTCCCCGCTTGCGCTGGGTTTCGGCGAGGCCTGTTTCTCCCACATTGTCCCAAATCCACCTACAGTTACCATTCCCACCCCAACAAGAAGATAAGCAGTGGGGATACTGCCGACGCCGTTTTTTCTTCTAATAGTGCGTTCGTTTTTGATATGCCTCCACTCTGCATTACGGATTCTCACCGCAGACAGGACATCCCACCTTCGTTGAAAGCTGGCCGTGTAAGCTGTGCGCCTTTTCCTGTGGCTCGTTGAGGGCAATGTGCGCTTTGTAAAAACTCCGCCCAGTCGCCGCTTCTTGTGGGATGGACTGCCCTCTGCCCGTATCTGTAACCGAAGCTGCCCGAACACCCTGCTTGTTCGTGCTGTCCCGCTCCTTCATCTACATGACGACAGAGGCAGCTGCCAACAACACAATCTTGCGCACGATCTATCCCCATCAGTCTGCCCACTACCACCACAGGAATTATAGCTGGGCAGACCCTAGGGGCTCTGTCTGTCGTGTGGGCGAACGCCGTCTTGTCTCAGCGGGACGGGGATCTATGCTGCCTTGAGGTGGAAATTTTTTGTCCCCAGTGTTTCCTTCCCAGCAAAAGCCCCGCCGGAATCCAAAATTCTGGCGGGGCTTTTTTCATTTTTCTATGGCTCCAGGCTATTTCATCCCGTAGGGCATGGATAGGGTCTTCCAATAAAGTCATGGAGGTGGCCAGTGGCCATGAGGTTGCGGTGGCTCATTATGGCAAAGGGGACCAGTCCCTTGTTCTTCAGCTGCTTCTTTACACTCCACCGCTGCTAGGAGCTCTGGTCGGAGGACACGCGCTTTGTTCTCTTTCGCCAAATATAATTTTTTACTTGTTTTCCTCCAGGCAGGAACGGTACAAATCGATCAACTCATCGTTCTGCACCATAGCCTCCACACGGGAAACGCCTTCCGCGCCCTTCTCCATCAGTTCGGCGCGCTGTTCCTCGGTCAAATCAGTAAAAACCATTCCCAGCTCCTCCAGGGAAGCCCGGTCAGCCTTCTGGGCATCCTGGAACGCCCGGGACAGATAGTCGGAAATATAATCTCCGGCGTTATCCAAGAACGTCTGGTACTCGGCGGGGAGCGAATCATACTTTGCCTTGTTCATGACAATGGTGAAAGACCCAAAGTTATGGTCGGTCATCATGACGTAGTTGGCCTGCTCATAGAATTTCACACTCAGAATATTGGAAAGCATCTGGTCATGGCCGTCCACAACGCCCTGCTGCAGAGCAGTGTAAAGCTCGCTGTAAGCCAGGGGGGTCGGGTTGGCGCCCAGGGCCTCCCAGATGGCCATATAGGATTCACCAGGTACCGTGCGCAGCTTCAGCCCGGCAATATCGTCAACCGTATTTACAGGCTCACGGGTACTCAATTCGAAGGACTGGCCCAGGGAGAGCACCAACAGCTTCAGCCCGGCTTCCTCATAGCAGTCATCAAATGCCTCGCGGAACTCGCTGTCTGTCATGGTCTTGATAATGGCATCCAGGTCGTCAGCGTTGTTCAGAAAGGGAATGTTGAACATGCACGACTCCGGAATAATGGTCTGGGCCAGGCCGCCGCTCATTAGATCCATATCAATGTCGCCGGTAATACAGGAGTTCATGATCTCTGTATCAGAGCCCAACTGGGCGTTGGGATAATATGTTAAGGTGATCTTGCCCTGAGAAGCCTCTTCCAGCTTCTCCGCAAAATGGTATGCCGCCTGGGAGTGTACCGCGCCCTCAACCGCATCACTGGCCAGAACCAGCTGAAACTCAGGGCCGTCAGCGGGCAGGGTGCCGAACTCAGACTCGATTACGCCTGAGCTTCCCGCTGCACTGCCGGAGCTACCCACGGAAGTGCCGCTTCCAGCCTGTCCACAACCGGTCAGGGCAGCCAGAGAAAGTGCCATTGCGAGAGCAAACATACGAACGGTTTGTTTTTTCATAGCATTATCTCCTCCATATAAATTATGATGTCTTTTTTAATTAGAGCAAGGCAAGGCTGAACCAGGGAACGAAGGTAATAACCAACAGGGCAATAATGTCTGCCAAAATAAACGGCAGTGATGTGACTCCGATATCCCATGGTGTCTCCTTTACCATTGGGCTGGCCGTAAACAGGGTGACTCCAAAGGGCGGGGAGATAAACCCAATGGCCATATTCACCGTCATGATGATGCCCAGGTGAACAGGGTCCACATTCAGGGCGCTGGTAAGAGGCAGTAGCATCGGCGCGAAAATCAGCAAAGCGGGGCCGGTATCCATGAACATTCCGATGATCAGTAGGGCCAGATTGATAATGAGCAGAATGGATACCTTGGAGTGAAAGTGTGAATTCATGAACGTGGCCAAGGTCTGAGGCAGCTGCAGGAGCGTGAGGATCCGGCCAAAAGCCACAGCGGCCGCGATCATCAGCGCCAGCGGAGCCAGCTGTTTTGAAGTGTCCACAAGCATGGCCCACATCTCTTTAATTTTTACCGTCCTATAGATCAGTATAGAGACAATCAGGGCATAGACCACGGATATACAGGCTACCTCGGTGGGGGTGACCACGCCGGAATAGATGCCACCCAGCAGGATAACTGGGGTCAGCAGCGCCCAGAAGCTGTCCTTAAAGATGGACCAGAAAGATCGCTTATGCAGTTCACTAATCACCTCATTGATGCGCTCCTTGTCCTCCCCCTTAAACTTGCTGTAGATAACGGCGTAGCCCATCAAACACAAACTCATGATAATACCGGGGATAATACCGGCCACGAACAGGTCTCCGATAGAGGTCTCTGTGGCTGTACCATAGAGGATGAAGGGAATGGAGGGCGGGATGATGATGGCCAATCCGGATGCGCTGGCCACCAAGGAGCCTACGAACCGGGGCCTGTAGCCCAGATCCAGCAGCATGGGGATGGTCATGGATCCTACCGCCGCGCAGGTAGCCACGCCCGAGCCGGAAATCGCCCCGTAAAACAGGCAGGTGAGCACCACACAGCAGGGCATTCCGCCCGGCAGCTTGCCCAGCCAATAGGCAAAGACATCAAAGATTTTCTTTGAAATACCGCCTTTGCTCATAATGACGCCGGATAGAATGAAGCAGGGACAGGCCAGCAGGGAAGTGTTATCGCCACCGCCTACGATGCTCCTCAAAATATATTGCACATTCCCAATAAAATCCGGATTTACAATTCCCGGTGCCACACTGGAGGAAATGATTACAAACAGAATGGGCACACTGCATATAATCCCAACTACAAAGCAAATTATTAAGACAGCCAGCATTTAGTTCATCCCCCCATTTCTTTTTTATTGGACGCAGTTTTAAACATCTGATAGAATTTTTGCAGATAACGCAGCGTGCTGAGAATAAAACCAATGGGAACTGACATGTATACGATAAACACTGGCAGTTTTAATGCAGGACTGTATCCGCCCTGGTGATACATGGACTGCACCATGGGGATGGACCAATAAGAGAGGTAGACCAGCATCAGAAATACGGCGATATCCACGATCACATTCAGTACTCCTCTGGCTTTCTCCGGAAGCATGGAAACCACTGCGTCCACCCGCAGCTCGCTTCTCTCCCTTACGGCCAGGGATGTGCCGATAAACATGAAATAGATATAGCAGTACCGGCAAAATTCCTCCGACCAGATGAGGGAGTTATTGAAGAAATATCTGCACACAATCTGTAGCAACATGACCAGGACAATCGCCAGTACCAGGATGCTTAAGATCACTTTTTCAAAGTTCTCATCTATTTTTTTGAGCATCTTCATGAACGATATCTCCCTCCTATTATCGTTTAAATGTTGTTAATTAGGGTAGGCCCGCCGAGCAATTTGCTCCGGCGGTTCCCACTGCGTAATCCGCTGAAACAGCAATGAGTCTCATTGCTTTGGACTGTGCTTCTAGTATGAGCGTCTTTCTCCGCTACAACCTGGTTCTCGGCGGATTCCCCTGTCCTTTCCAAGGAATCCCGGCATACCATTACAGCTTGAATCTGCTGTAATCCACTTCTGAGCGCATCACCGCGTGCCGTACAGGCGCTTCTGCCTGTGATACCTTGACCTGCACGTTATAATGGTGCTCCTGAATGGAGTCCATTAGCCTTCTGGTCATCATCAGCACCCCAGGCAGCTCTGACTCGTGGTGGCAGAAGTCCAAAAGACAGATCCCAAGATTGGCAGCATACAGGCGGTCATCATGGCACACATCGCCGGTAATCAGAACGTCGGCACCGATGGCCTTTGCCCTGGCCATGTCCACAGTCTTCCCCCAGCCCACCTGACACGCCACCGTGCGAATGATACGCTCATCCTCTCCCACGATGTTGACAGGCCCCACTACCACTCCCTGGAGACGATTGATGATCTCCCGCAGGGTGCAGGGCTGCTCCAGCTCGCCGACCCGTCCGAACCCGGCCAGCAGGCCCGGGATCACATTGGGCCGTTGAGGCACGGGGATCTCCTTGGCCTGGGTCTCGGCATCTGTGGTGGCCAGATGTGCGTAGCCCTGATACATGGGTCTGCTGTTTCTACATCCCACAGCTAACATCAGCGCATCGGCCGTTCCCTCATTGAGAAAGTCCAGGTTGTTGTGACAGGCGCAGAAACTGATATGATGTTGAATCAGCTGGATCACTGCCCTGCCCTCAAAGCTGGAAGGATTAATCTTCTTTATATTCTTCCCCATGATGTAGTGGTGTGTCAGAATCATTTGGCAATTTCCCTCAATTGCCTCGTCAATCACTTCCTGTGTCAGGTCTACTGCAGTCAAAATCTTATTCACTGGCCAGGTAGGATCACCTACAATCAGTCCCGTGTTATCCTTTGCAGCAATGCAGTCAAAGGGCAAAAAACAATCCAGGAGATTCATGATATCTCCACATGTTACCATACCAATAACCTCACATTGTACTTTATTTATTGGGTGTTACCATTACCTTGATAACGTCCTCACCCTCAGGACGATCCACGGCGTACTTGAACGCGGTCCAGGCCTGATCCATGGGGAACACATGGGTAATCATCGGGCTAAAATCTACCCCACTATTGATCAAATCCACAGCATCGGCAAAATCCTGGCGGTGAATTCCCCGACAGCCAATCAGATGCTGCTCCTTGGATACCAAGTCATAGATACAGAAATCCAGCCTTGCCTTGGACATGGGGAGCATAATCATGCTGCCATAAATGGAGGTCATAGCACAGGCCTGGTCAATCACTCCCGGCACCGCCGCAGTAATGATGGTGGAAGTAACTCCATAGCCATCGGTCATCTCCTTGATCGCCTCTACGATCCCCTCCTCCTTACTGTTAAAAACAGCGGTGGCACCAAATTGCTCTGCCACTTTCAGCGTGTGGGGCAGGATGTCCATGCAGAATATTTTTTTGTACCCTTTCCGCTTAGCCGCCAGCAGGCACAGCAGGCCAATAGTCCCGCTTCCAATGATGGCCAGGCTTTTGTTCTCAGGATCCACAGCGGGAATTGTCTCCAAACGGTTCATCACATGAAATGCCACGGACAAGGGCTCGGCAATGGCTGCGTTCTTATCGGTGATCCCGTCCTTGATGGGAAACAGCGTGCTTGCCGGTACATTGACATATTGAGCAAAAAAGCCCATCATGCGGTCGCTGCCGGCATAGATTTTGGTGGGGCAGACATTGGGAAGGTTAGCCTTACAGTAGCGGCACTTCCCGCAGGGGATGGCGTGGTTCACAACCACCCGCTGGCCGACCTCATATCCTGTGACATTCTTGCCCATAGCGGCGATTCGGCCTGAAATCTCATGGCCCGGGATAATAGGCGGTTTCCGGAAGGGGTGCGCACCCCGGTATAGAGTGGAATCGGAACCGCAAATTCCGGCATAGAGGACTTCCACAAGTACCTCATCATCCTTTATCGTCGGTTTGTCCTGTTCAACAATTTCTACCTTGTACGGTTCTGTTACCATAGCTGCTTTCATAGGTCTTTCCTCCTCATCCAAAAATACGCTTAAACTCATTTACGCCCGCCAGATAGCCCTCCTCGGTGGTCTTTCCCTCAGGGATATAGAAATTCTCGATGGAAACCACACCGTTATAGCCATCCCGCTTCAGCCACTTGGCAATATCTTCCATGTACTGCTTCATATCGCCCTGACCTACCGCCGTTGCTGTAATAGTACTGCGGTTGGCATCATAAATGCCATCCTTGATATGGACATGACCGATTAAGTCCTTGATCTCCTCATAGACTTCAGGTGGATACTCCCGGTTGATCAGCATATTGGCGGGATCCCAGATAATCTTCAGATGCTTTGAGCCCATATCCTCCACGAACTTTCTGTTCAGCCACCCGGAGGTCAGTACTGTATTGACGCCAGTCTCAAACACGATATCCATATCAGCATCTTCCGCCATCTGCACCAGCGGCTCAAACAGGCGCAACATTTTGGGCCAAGACTTGTTGTTATACCCATTACGCAACTCAGCGCCTCCCGCGCCCCAAAGACAAGCTTGCTTGGAAAATACCAAAGAGCGAATCATATGGCAGTCCAGCAGCTTGGCCAGTTCGATCTGCCTAGCCAGTTCGTCCAGCGTTTTCTGGTATGTGACATCTCCCACATCAATGCTCCACAAACTCTGATTACGGAAGGAAAAGCCTCCCACTACCTGCGTTTTAATCCCATACTGATCCAGTGTCTTCTTGATCTGCATATGTTCCTCATCCGTATGCGTACCGGGTATTTTTCCGTAGATAGATTCCACATCAGCATACAGCAGACCGTCCCGCTTCATCAGTTCAAGAGAATGTGCGAAATCCTCCCGGCAGATGTCGGTGGGAATCGCTCCTAACTTAAATCCCATAATTTCCTCCTAAATATCAATAAATTTGTTCAAACTGTTCTGCTCCGCCCTTTTTTTCAGGATCCGCGAAAGCGTTAAGGCGGGCCGGCCACCCCTCCGCAATGATCCGTTCCAGATGTTTGTCCAAATAACTCTGGGACTCCCATGTCTCCATCATAACCGCAAGGTTTCTCTCACTGTCATAATAGAAGCCGTAGTCCACACAGCCCTCCTCCGTCCGGGTAAGATCCACCAATTTTTGGGCCACCTTTGTGTATTCCGGAAGACTGTCCGCTTTTAAGTACCGTTTCGCCACAATTTTCAGCATGTTTTCTTACCTCATCAGTGAATTAAAGTTTGTTGGCAATAATTTTTTTCATTACTCTGTAATCTTCAATATTCATCTGGCCCGGGCCAGATGCGCCCGCAGCGCTCAGGAACGACAAATCAGAACCGATTTCTCGTCCCATAATCCTGGTGATTCCGCCCAAGTCTCCCATGGACACCGTAATCAGAGGGATCAGACACGCTCCGGCGCGGGCGCGGTATGTAGCCTTGGCCACGTTCAGAACGTCGGAAAAGTTCTTGGGCAGGTAGCACACCTTGGCGATATCCGCCCCCATCTCCTTGCCGGCTTTAATTCGGTTCAAAATCTCCTCTTCAGATGGGGTATCGGAAAAATTATGGGTGGAAATTACCAGCTTTACCCCGTTGGCACGAACAATTTCCTTGACTTCCTCCACAAATTCTCGGGGATTGGACTGCTCAATATCCACCACATCAATGAGCCCAGTCTCACAGGTTGCCCGGATCACGTCGATTCTCACCTGCTGGGGCTCCTCCTTAGCACCGCCCTCGGAAATGTGGCGGAATGTCAGCAGGATGGGAATCCCATTCAGAATGGGCACGATCTCCCTCAGGGATGCAACCACATAATCCGTTTCATTCAGGCGGTTAAACCAATCAACGCGCCACTCAATAATATCCGGCTTATGCGCCGCAACCTGGCTGACATCCTGAATCAGTTGCTCGCGGTTTTGGGAAATAATGGGGATACACTCCAGGAGCTTTTCTCCTCCAAACACTCTTCCCTTTACCTCTACTTGATAC
>DBFWXD010000109.1:0-6714 GCA_048215895.1 Eubacteriales bacterium | reverse complement strand
GGGCGTGGGAGTCGTTGTCGTAGTAGTTGTAGCACTGGGAGGGCCAGGCACCGCCATCCCCGAGACCTTCCAGGATTACCTGCAGAAGTGGGTTTACAGCGTGAAGGACAACGACGAGCTGCTGGACAAGGTCGGCGGTGCCCGTCTCATGCGCCTGAAGAACGAGCCCCATCTGGGTTACTCCACCAGACACTAAGAACTAGGGAGGAAGAAAGAAATGTCTGATTATACGAAGTATACTAAGCAGGAAATGCAGGCTTATGCCATTGCCAAGAACATCAAGGAGAATCAGATTGTCATCGTGGGTACCGGCCTGCCTCTGATCGGCGCCTCCCTGGCTAAGCGTGTGGTTTGCCCCTCTTGCCACCCCATCGTGGAGAGCGGCCTGATGGACTGCTCCCCCGTGGAAGTGCCCCGCTCTGTGGGCGACAACCGCTTCATGGCTCACTGCGCCGTGCAGTGGCCCAACATCCGCTTCATCGGCTTTGAGGCCAATGAGTGGCTGCACGACGAGGACCGTCTGATCGCCTTCATCGGCGGCGCCCAGATCGATCCCTACGGCAACGTGAACTCCACCTGCATTTACGGCAAGGGCGACTATGTCAAGCCCCAGACCCGGTTCACCGGTTCCGGCGGCGCCAACGGCATTGCCACTTACTGCAACACCATCATCATGATGCAGCACCAGAAGCGCCGCTTCATGGAGCACATCGACTACATCACCTCCTGCGGCTGGATGGACGGCCCTGGCGGTCGTGAGAAGGTCGGCCTGCCCGGCAACCGCGGCCCCCAGATGGTGGTTACCGACCTGGGCATCATGAAGTTTGATGAGGAGACCAAGCGGATGTATCTGGCCTATTACTATCCGTTCTCCACTCCTGAGATGGTTCAGGAGAACACCGGCTTTGAGATTGATGTCTCCCGTGCCCAGCTCTTCGAGGGCCCCACTCCCGACATCATCAAGGTCATCCGTGAGGAGATCGACCCCGGCCAGGCCTTCATCAAGGTCCCCAAGGAGTAAAACAGGGGTGAGACGCGCTGATGGAATCCTGTAAGCCGCTCTGCTTCCGGCAGACGTGTTTGCAGGAACCTGAATGTGGGTGTCCGAGAAAAACGGACAGCCATCGGCGCGTCTCATCACCATGAAGTTATTAAAGGAGGAGTTTGCATTGGGTAACTATTCCATGCCCCGTTATTTCCAGAACATGCCCGTGGTGGGCAAGCCCGTCCGCGCCAACGCGGAGAACGTGTCCGAGCTGCGCGCCATTGAGGATGACATCCACGCCCACGTGGTGGACGCCCTGTCCGCCGGCAAGAAGGACGAGGATATGAACGCCAAGGGTCAGCTCACTGCTATGCAGCGTGTTGCCCTGCTGGTGGACCCCGGCACCTGGTGCCCCCTGAACAGCCTCTATAACCCCGAGCACAACAAGAACGGTTCCACCTCCATTGTCAAGGGTCTGGGCCGCGTCAACGGCAAGTGGTGCGTGGTCATCGCTTCCGACAACAAGAAGCACGCCGGTACCTGGGTGCCCGGCCAGGCGGACAACCTGCTGCGCGGCAGCGACACCGCCAAGCGTCTGCGCATCCCCCTGATCTATCTGCTGGAGTGCGCCGGCGTGGAGCTGGACCAGCAGGAGAAGGTGTACCCCAACCGTCGCGGCGGCGGTACTCCCTTCTACCGCAACTCTGAGCTCAACCAGATGGGCATCCCCGTCATCGTGGGCATCCACGGCACCAACCCCGCCGGCGGCGGCTACCACTCCATCAGCCCCACCATCCTGGTGGCCCACCAGAAGGCCAACATGGCCGTGGGCGGCGCCGGCATCGTGGGCGGCATGAACCCCAAGCCCCACGTGGACATGGAGGCTGCCCTGGCCCAGATCGAGGCCACCAAGGGCCTGCGTGCCGATCCTCCCGGATCTGTCTCCATCCACTACGGCCAGACCGGCTTCTTCCGCGAGGTCTATGAGACCCAGGAGGGCGTCATCGAGGGCATCAAGAAGTATGTGGACATGCTGCCCTCCTACGATCTGGAGTTCTTCCGCGTGGACACTCCTCAGTCTCCCGCCGCTTCCGACGTGGAGCTGTACGACCTGGTTCTGAACAACAAGAACCGTCCTTACGACATGTACTCCGTCATCGCCCGCCTCTTCGACGGCAGCCAGTTCATGGAGTATAAGAAGGGCTACGGTCCCGAGATGATCACCGGTATCGCCAAGGTGGACGGCCTTCTGGTGGGCGTGGTTGCCAACCAGCAGGGCGTGTTCCCCAACTACCCCGAGTACAAGATGGCCAAGTACGGCCAGTCCATGGGTGCCGGTGGCAAGCTGTATCGCCAGGGCCTGATCAAGATGAACGAGTTTGTCACCCTGTGTGCCCGTGACCGCCTGCCCATGATCTGGATCCAGGATACCACCGGCATCGACGTGGGCGACGACGCCGAGGTCGCCGAGCTGCTGGGCCTGGGCCAGAGCCTGATCTACTCCATCCAGAACAGCAAGCTGCCCATGATGGAGATCACTCTGCGCCGCGGCACCGCCGCTGCTCACTACGTCCTGGGTGGTCCTCAGGGCAACGACAACAACGCCTTCTCTCTGGGCACTGCCGCCACTGAGATCAACGTCATGAACGGCAAGACCGCTGCCAACGCCATGTACACCGGCCGTCTGGCCAAGGATCAGAAGGCTGGCAAGGATCTGCAGCCCACCATCGACAAGATGAACGCTCTGATCGACGACTACGACGTGAAGTCCAAGCCTCTGTACTGTGCCCAGGCCGGTCTGGTGGACGAGATCGTGGATATGCCCATGATGCGTAACTACATCGTGGCCTTCACCGATGCCTGCTACCAGAACCCCGAGAGCATCTGCCCCTTCCACCAGATGCTCCTGCCCCGCACCATCAAGGATTACGACGATCTGAAGAAGTAATCGTTCTATTCCAAACCTGCCGGGCGGTGGCATTGTGCCGCCCGGCACCATAGGAGAAAACAAGACTTATGAGTATTTACACCTTAGGAATCGACATCGGCTCCACCGCCTCCAAGTGTGTCATGCTTGCCGACGGCAAGGAGATCGTGGCCAAGTCCCTCATCTCGGTGGGCGCCGGAACCAGCGGCCCCCAGCGGGCCATCGCCCAGGTGCTGGAGGAGTCCGGCAAGACCCGGGAGGACATGGCCTTTGTCCTGGCCACCGGCTATGGCCGTAACTCCATGCTGGAGCTGGCCGACCAGCAGATGAGCGAGCTCAGCTGCCACGCCAAGGGCGCCTCGTTCCTGTTCCCCGACGTGCACACTGTGGTGGACATCGGCGGCCAGGATGTGAAAGTCCTTCAGATTGAAAATGGCGTCATGACCAACTTTGTCATGAACGACAAGTGCGCCGCCGGAACCGGCCGGTTCCTGGATGTAATGGCCAGGGTACTGGAGGTCAAGGTGGAGGATCTGGGGACCCTCGGGGCCCAGTCCACCAAGAATGTTTCCATCAGCTCCACCTGCACCGTTTTTGCCGAGAGTGAGGTCATCAGCCAGCTGTCCATGGATACGGACAAGCGGGACATCATCAACGGCATCCACCACTCCGTGGCCTCCCGCGTGGCGGGCCTTGCCCACCGTGTGGGCGTGAAGGATAAGGTGGTTATGACCGGCGGCGTGGCTCAGAACTCCGGCGTGGTCAAGGCGCTGGAGGAGGAGCTGGGTCACATCATTTACACCTCGCCTCTCACCCAGTATAACGGCGCTCTGGGCGCCGCCCTGTTCGCCTATCAGAAGTATTTGAAGGAGCAGAAAGGCTAAACACCTTACAGCTCAAATGTTCTATTTTAGCCTCACCCCCCGGGAGGCAGGGATACCTCCCCGGGGTTCAGACGCGATTTATTAGGGAGGAATTTACAATGGCTAAAGAAGTAAGCCCTGGCGTTCTGGCACTGCGTAAAGTAGTTGAGGACGTCTACGCTGACGCCCGTAAGGCCCATGCCGAGGGCCGTCTGGTGGGCTGGTCCAGCTCCAAGTTCCCCTGCGAGCTGGCCGCCGCTTTTGATCTGGATGTCATGTATCCTGAGAACCAGGCTGCCGGCATTGCCGCCAACCGGGACGGCGAGATCATGTGTAAGGCCGCCGAGGATCTGGGCTTTGATAACGACATCTGCGGCTACGCCCGCATCAGCCTGGCCTATGCCGCTGGCAAGCGTGCTTCCCGCAAGGTGGACTTTGAGACCGGCGAGTATGTCATCAATCCCAACAGCGGCAAGCCTCTGAAGGACGAGAACGGCAAGGTGGTCATCGACCCCGAGACCGGTAAGCCCAAGAAGGATCCCAAGACCATGCAGCCCTACACCGTGCTGGATGACATCTATGAGATCGAGGCTCTGCCCGAGGGCCGTGAGAAGGAGCTGCGCAAGGCTGCCATCAAGCCCTACCGCCAGATGCAGATGCCCCAGCCTGACTTTGTTCTGTGCTGCAACAATATCTGCAACTGCATGACCAAGTGGTATGAGAACATCGCCCGTATGCGCAACATCCCCCTGATCATGATCGACATCCCCTACAACAACACCGTGGAAGTCCACGACACCAATGTGGCTTATGTCCGCGCTCAGTTCGATCACGCCATCCACCAGCTGGAGGAGCTGACCGGCAAGAAGTTCGACGAGAAGAAGTTCGAGGAGGCCTGTGCCAACGCCAACCGCACCGCTCAGGCCTGGCTGCGTGTGTGTGACTACCTGCAGTACAAGCCCGCTCCTTACAGCGGCTTCGATCTGTTCAACCACATGGCCGACGTGGTGACCGCCCGTGGCCGCGTGGCTGCCGCTGAGGCCTTTGAGCTGCTGGAGAAGGACCTGGCCGAGGCCGTGAAGGTTGGCAAGACCACCACTCCCTTCCCCGAGCAGTACCGTGTCATGTTCGAGGGCATTCCCTGCTGGCCCAAGCTGCCCAACCTGTTCAAGCCTCTGAAGGAGCACGGCGTCAACGTCACTGCCGTTGTGTACGCTCCCGCCTTCGGCTTTGTGTATAACAACATGGACGAGATGGTCCGCGCCTACTACAAGGCCCCCAACTCCGTGTGTATCGAGCAGGGCGTGGCTTGGCGTGAGGGCATCTGCCGGGACAACAAGGTGGACGGCGTGCTGGTCCACTACAACCGTTCCTGCAAGCCCTGGTCCGGCTACATGGCCGAGATGCAGCGCCGCTTTACCGAGGACCTGGGCGTTCCCTGTGCCGGCTTTGACGGCGACCAGGCCGATCCCCGTAACTTTAACGAGGCCCAGTATGAGACCCGTGTCCAGGGCCTGGTTGAGGCCATGGAAGCCAACAAGGCTGCTAAGGAGGGCTAAGAGATGAGTATTGAAGTAATGCTGAAGGAGTTTGCGGAGGCTTCCGCTCACCCCTATCGTCTGATTAAGGAGTATAAGGCTCAGGGCAAGAAGGTCATCGGCGTTCTGCCTTACTACGCTCCCGAAGAGCTGGTTTACGCCGCCGGTATGGTGCCCATGGGCATCTGGGGCAGCAACAGCAAGACCATTTCCATGGCCAAGGAGTACTGTGCTACCTTCTACTGCACCATCGCTCAGCTGGCTCTGGAGATGCTGCTGGACGGCACCCTGGACGACCTGGATGGTATCATCACTCCCACCATCTGCGACACCCTGCGCCCCATGAGCCAGAACTTCCGCGTGGCCATGGAGGGCAAGCTGCCCTGCATTTTCCTGGCTCATCCCCAGCAGCGCAAGCCCGCTTTCGGCCTGCAGTTCACCATGGACCAGTATCAGCACATCAAGACTGAGCTGGAGAAGATCTCCGGCAGCGCCATCACCGACGAGGCCCTGCGCAACGCCATCAAGGTTTACAACCGCAGCCGCGCTGCCCGCCGTGAGTTCGTGAAGCTGGCCGGCCAGCACCCTGATGTGGTCTCCGCCGTGAACCGCTCCGCTGTGCTGCGCTCCGCCTGGTTCATGCTCAAGGACGAGCACACTGCCAAGCTGGAGGCCCTCAACGAGGAGCTGAAGAAGCTGCCCGAGTGCAACTGGAAGGGCAAGAAGGTCCTCACCTCCGGCATCATCTGCGACAACCCCAAGCTGCTGCAGATCTTTGACGACAACCAGATCGCCATTGTGGCCGACGATGTGGCTCACGAGAGCCGTCCCATCCGTGTGGACGCCGCCGAGACCGGCGATCCCATGATGGCTCTGGCCCAGCAGTTTGCCGACCAGGACTACGACATCCTGCTCTACGATGAGCACTCCAACCAGAATCGCCGTGCCGATTTCGTGGTCAAGCAGATCAAGGACTCCGGCGCTCAGGGCCTGGTGCTGTTCATGCAGCAGTTCTGCGACCCCGAGGAGATGGAGTACCCCTATCTGAAGAAGGCTCTGGACGAGGCCGGTATCCCCCACATCAAGCTGGGCGTGGACCAGCAGATGCGCGACTTCGGTCAGGCCAGCACCGCCATCCAGGCCTTTGCCGACGTACTGTAAAGAAAGTGTTCGGAATACCGGCCTAAGACCGGCAAATCTTGACACCCAGGACGTTGAAATGTTATAATACTCCTAATTTCGGTTCCCTGCCCGGCCCAAGTTGGGTCGGACAGGGACCGTAGGCTGGAATAAAGCGCTTCCTGAAAAAACGAAAGTGTTTTCTTCCGCTGAAACTATTTTTGTAAAGGGGAAAAGAAGCTATGAATTACAATGTGACCGTCAACGGCAAGGTCTACAATG
>DBFWXD010000108.1:0-18151 GCA_048215895.1 Eubacteriales bacterium | reverse complement strand
CCCCCAGCACTCCCACCCCCACAACGTAGAGGAGCATCAGGGCCTGGGACAGGGGGAGGTAAAAGGCGTAGTGGAAGAGACCTTGGGGAGTCATGACATCACAGCCGGGATAATACGGAATTTCCAGAATGCTGGTGTAGCTGATGGAGGCGGAGACGACGTCCCACGGCTGGAGAGAGTGGAGCATGGACTCCTCCAATTCCTGGGGGATGTCTACCTGTCCGGTCCGAAAGGCGTATAGGTCCTCGCTCTCCACATAGTGGGTTAGCCGCTGGGAGAGAACGGGGGCGGGAGCCTGGGGCACAGGAATCTGAAAGGGGATGAGCAGCCGCAGCAGCACCACCGCCCACAGGGCGTACCGCACACGGGCGGACAGCCGATTCCGGAGCAGAACCCGGAGGGCCAGCACCAGCAGGATCAGCAGGGAGGAACCAAGGGCCCAGCGAATGAGAAGCTCCATTACGATCCCTCCTCCTCTGCCCGGCGGAGAATGGCGTACAGCTCGTCAATCTCCTCCTGGCTCAGGGCCCGGTCCTGGGTCATGGCCGACACCATCAGCCCCACGCTGCCCTGATAGACGCGCTCCAGAAAGGAGCGGGTCTCCTGCCGACGGGCCTTGTCCTGTTCCAGAACCGGGAAGTACCGGCGGGTACGCCCGGCGATCTCACAGCGAATGAGTCCCTTTTCCTCCATGCGGTGGAGGGTGGTGATGGTGGTGCTTTTGGCCCAGCCGATGCGCTGTTCCAAAGCCGCTGCCAGTTCCATCACCGTCATGGGAGCATGGGCCCAGAGGCAGTCCATCACATACCACTCACTGTTGGTCAGCACTTTCTCTTCCATGGCAATTCACCTCCTGAAAGGTCTATCTTGTAGACCTAATATAGCATGATAGGTCTACAATGTCAACCAAAGAGCAAAAAGAACAGCCCTCTCCACTGGGAGAGGGCTGTAACATTAGTTGGGCTGGAAGGGCTCCACGCCGCACTGTTCGGGGAAATACACCTGATACCAGATGAGGAAGGACAGCACCGTGTAGAGCTTGCGGTGGGTCTTGGCCTTGCCGGTGTAGTGCTGCTCCAGCAGGTCCAGCAGATACTTCTGGTCGAAGAACTCAGAGACGTAGTCCTGGCTCAGCAGATCCTTGGCCCAGTTGTAGTACTTCTCCTCCCGCAGCCACTGGATGAAGGGAACGGGGAAGCCCACCTTGGGGCGCTTGACCCAGTCGTCGGGGAGCATGGGGACGGCGGCCACCCGGAGGGGGTACTTGGTGGTGGACTTGCCCCGCATCTTCTGGTCGCTGGGGATGGCACGGGCCACCTTCCACACCTCCCGGTCCAGATAGGGGACCCGCAGCTCCAGGGAGTTGGCCATGGTCATCCGGTCGGCCTTGCGCAGGATGTCCAGGGGCTGCCACAGGTGGAGGTCCAGATACTGCTTCTTAATGAGGTCGTCCTGGTTTTTCACCTTGGCGTAGTAGGGGGCGGTGATGTCCCGGAAGGTGCGCTCGCTGCGGTACTTGGGCTTGAGCACCCGCTGGGCCTCTTCATTATTAAAGATGAAGGCCTGGCCCACAAAGGTATCCTCCACCCGCTGAGCGGCGGAGGTCAGGAAACCCTGGCCGTGGAAGTAGGGGAGCTTGGACACGCCGGCGGCCACCGCTTTGCGGATGGGCATGGGGAGCTTGCGGTAGGCCCGGTAGGGCTTGGTGGTGTGGTAGGTGATATAGCCGCCGAAGAGCTCATCGGAGCCCTCGCCGGAGAGCACCACCTTCACGTCCTGAGCCGCCAGCTTGGACAGGAAGTACAGGGGGACGGTGGACAGGTTGGCGTTGGGCTCATCGGCGTAATACTGGATGGTGGGCAGAATGTCGAAAAACTCCTGGGCGGAGATGGACTTGGAGATGTTCTTCAGGCCTAGCTCCTTGCACAGGGCCTTGGCCTCCCCGGTCTCATCAAAGCCCTCCCGGTCGAAGCCCACGGAGTAGGTCTTGTCCGGGCGGGACAGGCAGGCGATGACGCTGGAGTCGATGCCGCCGGACAGGAAGGCGCCTACCTCCACGTCGCTGATCTGGTGGGCGTCCACCGACTCGGTGACCACCTGGCGGATCTGCTCGGCCCGCTGCTCCAGGGGCATGTCCTCCGGCTCGAAGGAGAAAGTGTGGTAGGCGGAGACCTCCGCGGTGCCGTTGCGGTAGAAGAGCTGGTGGCCGGGGAGCAGGCGGAACACGCCCTTCAGGAAGGACTCATCCAGGGCGGAGTACTGGAAGGTGAGGTAGAACTTCAGCGCTTCGGTGTTGAGCTCCTTTTTAAAGTCGGGATGGGGCAGAAAGCTCTTCAGCTCAGAGCCGAAGAAGAAGGTATCTCCCATCTGGGCGTAGTAGAAGGGCTTAATGCCGAAGGGGTCCCGGGCGCCGTAGAGCTCCTGCTTCTCCTTGTCCCAGATGACAAAGGCGAACATGCCCCGCAGGCGCTTGGTAAACTCCGGGCCAAACTGCTGGTAGCCCTGGAGGATGACCTCGGTGTCAGAGTTGGTGAGGAACGTACGCCCGGCGGCGATGAGCTCCTCCCGAAGCTGTTGGAAATTATAGACCTCGCCGTTATAGGCCAGGACCAGCTTCCCGTCCTGGCTGATCATGGGCTGATGGCCATTTGCAAGGTCGATGATGGAAAGACGGCGGTGGGCGATGGCGCAGTGCTCGTCCACAAAAAATCCCTCGTCGTCGGGACCACGGTGGCGGATCTTATCCGCCATGGCCTTCAGGGCCCCCTGGTCAGGAACGGAGCGGGAAACAAAACCGGTAATGCCGCACATAAGAGAAACCTCCAGTTGCTGAACACAAAAATTCATGATATAGTATAAGCGGAAAACCATAGGATGTCAATTTCGCAAAGCAGGAAGAAACAGAGAAAACGCCGAAAAAATCGGGCGTTTTTTGGGAAACCTATTGTTACAAATCAAATTTACGGAGGAAATACTATGGACCAGAAGGTTATGTACGCGCTGAGCTATGGCCTGTTTGTGCTCTCCGCCCGCCGGGGAGAGAAGGACAACGGCTGCATTACCAATACCGCGATCCAGGTCACTTCGGAGCCCAACCGCATTGCCATTGCCGTCAACAAGGCGAACTTTACCCACGACATGGTGCTGGAGACGGGGAAATTTACCGTGTCCGTGCTGTCCCAGGAGGCGAAGTTTGAGCTGTTCCAGCGCTTTGGCTTCCAGTCCGGCCGGGATGTGGACAAGCTGGCGGATTTTCAGGAGCACATCGCCCGGGACGGCAACGGTGTGGTCTATGTGACCCAGGGTACCAACGCCTGGATCTCCTGCCAGGTGGTATCCACCATGGATCTGGGCACCCACACCCTGTTTGTGGCCGACGTGCTGGACGGAGGCGTGCTCTCCAATGCGCCCAGCGCCACCTATGCCTACTATCAGGCCAACATCAAGCCCAAGCCTGCCGCCCCCGCCGGGGAGAGCAGCAAGAAGCGCTGGGTGTGCACCATCTGCGGCTATGTGTATGAGGGGGAGGAGCTGCCTGCTGACTTCATCTGCCCGCTGTGCAAGCACCCCGCATCTGATTTTGAGCTGCTGAAGTAAGAGCAAATAGTTAGCGCCGGAGGAGCAACCTCCGGCGCTTTTTTGCGTCTATGTGGGTGGGCGGGATTGTATTGCGTTCCTGCATCCATTAAAATAAAGAAAAACACAAGGAAAGGAGGGCTTGCGGTGGAGGACGGCAAGATCATCGACCTCTATTGGGCCCGGTCTCAACAGGCCATTGAGGCCAGCCAGGAGAAGTATGGGGCCTACTGTCACACCATAGCCCGGCGGATTCTGGAGCAGGAGGAGGACGCGGAGGAGTGCGTCAACGATACCTGGCTCCACGCCTGGAACGCCATGCCGCCCCAGCGGCCCAACATTTTGTCCGCCTTTTTTGGAAAGCTCACCCGCAACCTCTCCCTGGACCGGTGGCGCCGGGCCCGAGCGGCCAAGCGGGGTGGGAATCAGGTGGAGATTGCGCTCCATGAGCTGGAGGACTGCCTCCCCGACCGGCATAGCCCGGATGAGGCTCTGGAGGCCAGAGAGACGGCGGCTATCATCTCCGAGTTTCTCCGCCGTCAGGAGGAAACCGACCGGAAGCTCTTTATCCGCCGGTACTTTCATCTGGAGAGCCTGGAAGAGCTGAGAGGGGAATTTTTCATGACGGAGGGACAGGTGAAGTCCAAACTCCACCGCCTGCGGAAAAAGCTGAAGGCGGAGCTGGAGCGAGAGGGGGTGGCCGTATGACTCGGGAGCATCTGCTGGAGGCCATGGGCCTGTTGGACGACGAACTGATCCGTGAGGCGGAGGAGCCGGTGAGCCGGAAGAAGTGGAACCGGAATGCCTGGATCTCCCTGGCTGCCTGCCTGGCCATCGTGCTGACCATCGGCTATGGGGTGGTCTATGACGGATGGTGGAGTGCCAACAGCTCCTCGGGCAGCGCCAGCGCGGGCGCGGCGGAGGACTGGACCGGGAACACCGGCGGCGACGCGACGGCCTCCTCTGAGACGGTCACGGCCCCCGAAGAAGCGGGGAGCGGGAATGCCTCCGCCGGCCTGAATGGCGAGGTGCTCGCTGTGATAGTACCGGTGGAAGACAAGGTCTATTCCTACCAGCACCGATATGAGGAGGACCGGGTACTGGATACCCTGCCGGAGGGCTGCCGCAGCCTGGGCCAGGTGGAAGCGTATGGCGAAGGGGAGGACGTTCCCTATACGGACGGCGATGTATTCCTGGGCAGTGAGCTGTGGATTGCCGGGGAAGGCTGGGACGGCCCCGTGTATTTGAAGACGCCGGAGGGCACCTATCTGGAGTGTCATTTGGCATAAACAGAGGGGAAAACAGATACAAAACGTATAATAAGCCGGGACTATACAAAATGTATAGTCCCGGCTTATTGAATACGAGATTTTCAGCGGTGCGGTCACAATGAGCAGCCCTCGGTTGTGTTATGGGTGAAAGGAGGTTGAGGGACGGATGGAGTGGAATTCACCGGCGGAGGCCCAGCGGTTTGTATCGGACTACGCCAACCCTATTTTGCGCCTGTGCGCAACGTACTCCCTCACCCGGGAGGACGCCCAGGATATCTGCCAGGAGATTTTCCTGAAGCTGCTGGAGCAGAAAAAGACGTTTGAAGACCGGGAGCATGAAAAGGCCTACATTTTAAAAATGGCCATCAACGCATGTAAGAATCTGCTGAAGAGCGCGGGACGGCGGCGGGTGGTCCCCATGGACGAGGCGGAGCGGGTACCGGCCCCTGAGCAAGACAGCCATGAGCTGATGGACCTCATCCGGGCCCTGCCGGAGCACTACGGGGCGACGGTGTACCTCTTTTATTATGAGGGATACAGCCTGGACGAGATTGCCAAGCTGTGCTCCTGCACCCCAGCGGCGGCACGGAAACGGTTGAGCCGAAGCCGAAAGCTATTGGCCAAGGAACTGGAGGTGGAACGATGAAAGGAATCAAAGAGAGCTTTGAGGAGATTCGGTTTACACAGGAGGAACAGGCGGAGCTGGCCCAGCGGCTGTGCCGGGCGGCGGAACAGGAGGGAACGATGACAGAAGGAACCAAGCGGAAGGTCAGGAAAGTGAGCCGGGGCGTGGTGATCGGCATTGCGGCCGCTCTGATTTTGACGGTGGGAGCCCTGGCTGCGGCGATGAACGGAACCTGGGGTGGACTCTTTTCCTTCCAGTCCTTAGAGGAACAAGAGCTGCTGGAAAAGCTGACCTATGAGATTGGGCAGACCAAAACGGTGGACGGCTGGGAGGTCACCCTGAGCCGGTGTGCCGGAGACGACAGGATGCTCTATATTTGGGTGGAGATGAGAGCGCCCAAAGACTTTGTCTATGAGCCGCCGGAGGAGTATCTTGATTTATACACCGAGTGGGACCTGGAGGCGGAAAATGGTGAGGGAATATACGGCAGCGGCACATCGAAATTCACCTGGGATGAGCAGACCAGGACCATCACCTACTGCTCCGGCTGGCCGACCCATAATTCGGTGGCGGGCGAGACGGCGGACATCATTCTGAAACCGCTCAGATGGGACGGTTGGAACTGGGAGACGGAGGAATGGGTGAAGCTCCCCCTTTGGGAGGGAAATGTGGTGTTTGAAGATGTTGAGCTGAACTATCCCAATGAGACCATCCGCCTCACCCCGGAGATAGAGATTCCCTATCTGGACGGCACGACCACCCTGACCCAGCTGGAGATTTCCCCGTTCCGGGCCTTTGCCCGGGTGGAGGGGGGCTCCTGCTACCAGCACCACTGGGTAGAGGCCACACAGGCGGATATTCAGGCAGGCAAAACCATCCGGGACGGCCTCCGGTCGGCCTATGGGGAGATGGACTGCTGGGGTGCCTTGGAGGTGGAGATCCATATGAAGGACGGGACGGTCATTGTGCCCCGGACGGCTGTGCTGTCCAAATGCCAGGACGGCTTTCAGACGGAAGATGGTTCCTACGCCGGGGAGTGCTATGTGGAGCGGCGGATGGAGTATGAGCCCATTCCGATTTACGGCATGCCGGACCGGGTCATCGACCCCAGTCAGGTGGACTATGTGACCGTGTGCGGGGTGGATATCCCAGTAAACGGAGAATAAACGAATACAAAAGGTATAAAAAATCCGGGACCATACAATTTGTATGGTCCCGGACCTTATATTTGTGGAGAAATTATTCTTCCGGCTCCTCCAGGGGGCGCACCTGGATTTCCAGGACCCGGCGGTGCTCCACCTTGGTGACGGTGACGTCCAGACCTTCAGCCTGGAAGTGGTCGCCTACCTCGGGGACCCGGCCCACCTGCTCCATCACCCAGCCGGAGACAGTGGCCGCGTCGCAGGTGCCCTTCACCTGGAACAGGTCGTACATATCGTCCAGGTCGGCGGAGCAGGCGATGAGATAGCTGCCGTCGGCCTGCTTCTGGAAGGTCTCGATGACCTCGTCGTGCTCATCCCAGATTTCGCCCACCAGCTCCTCCAGAATGTCTTCCAGGGTGGCAATGCCCTGGGTGCCGCCGTACTCGTCCACCACCACGGCCATGTGGGCCTTGTTCTTCTGGAGAATACGCAGCAGCTCCGACACCTGGGTGTTGCCCGTGGTGTAGAAGACGGGGGATTTCAGGTTGGACACCATGGTCTCGCCCCGGTAGCGGGCGGCGTAGAAGTCCTTTTCGTGGACCACACCCACAATGTTGTCGATGGTCTCGTGATAGATGGGGATGCGGGAGTAGCCGCTCTCTGCAAACAGGGAGGCCATCTCCTCCATGGTGCTGTTTTCCTCGGCGGCTACCAGATCTACCCGGGGGGTGAGGATCTCAGACACTTCCAGGTCGGTAAATTCAATGGCGTTGCGGATCAGATCACTCTCGTGCTCATCCAGACCGCCCTCCGTCTCCGCCTGGTCCACCATGCCTACCAGCTCCTCTTCGGTGATGCCGTCGTCCTCACTGTTGCGGAAGACAATGCTCAGCAGCTTCTTCCACTGGCCAAAGAGGAAGTTGGCCGGAGTGAGAATGACCATGAAGAGCTTCAGCAGGGGGGCGGAGAACATGGCAAACTGTTCCGGGTGCTCCTTGGCCAGGCTCTTGGGGGAGACCTCGCCGAAAATCAGGATCACAATGGTGAGCACGGTGGCGGAGACTGCGGGGCCCCGCTGCTCGCCCACCAGCTTGATGAACAGTACCGCGCCCACGGTGGTGGCAACGTTGTTGACAATGTTGTTGCCGATGAGGATGGTGGACAGCAGCTTGTCATATTCCTCGGCCAGGGCCAGGGTTTTGGCAGCCCGGCGGCTGCCGTTGTCGGCTTTGTTTTTCAGGCGAATGCGGTTGAGAGAGGTGAATGCGGTTTCAGTAGCGGAAAAATAGGCGGACATGGCCACCAAAATCACAAGGGCAATTACCATTCCGATACTGGCACTGTCAAGATCCATAAGGAAACGATCAACTCCATTTTTTCAATATTTTTGGACAAAACTGGAAAATACTACATGGATATGTGTATTTTAGTCAGGAGTATAACATACCACGGGGCGGAATGCAAATCTATTTTTCGTCTTTTAACAGAAACGCCCCCATTATTATTAAATGCACAGAGACTCACATGAGTCGCCTGTGCATTTTTCTTTTTATATCGACCCCAAAAGACGGAGGTGAGACCGACGGGAAAATACCGCTACCTGACCTTCGAGGACAGGAAGAAGATCGAGGCGTGGCACCTGATCGGAGACCGGCCGGCCGACATCGCGGCCCGCCTCTCCGTCCACTACACCACGATCTACAAGGAGCTCCAGCGCGGCGCGACCGGCGAGCTGGACGCAAACCAGCGCGAAGGGTACAGCGCAGAGCTGGCCGAGAGGCGGCTCCGTGAGAGCTTCAAGCGCAGAGGCAAGAAAGCGGTCGCAATCCACGCACAGTAGCCAAGAACACCCGGCGCCGCCGGGCCGAAGAAAGGAGATGGCCCCATGAGACAGACGAACACGACCCCGACGCTGAAGATGGACAAGCTGCGCGCCCGCGCTGCTTCCTGATCGCCGCCGGCGGCCGTGTTTTTCGTTTTCAGGGAGCCAAGCCAAGCACCCCGGCCGAGGCCGGGCCAAGATGAAAGGAGCAGACACATGACTCAGAACGACCTCAGAGAGAAGGTCATCAACGCAGAGGCGAAGGTCGCCAAGCGTAAGGCCGTCTTAAAGAAACACCGGGAGCAGCTCGCCAAACTGATCCAGAAGGGCGCCGACGAGTTCGACATCAGCATCAAAAAGGACGACATCGAGAGCGCAAAGAGAAAGCTCGAGGAGGCTGAGAAGATCCTCAACAACTGGAAGGAGAAACTCGACGAGCGCATCACCGCCGACGACTATCTCGAGGCCAACGCGCCGGAGATCCTGAAGGACTTCCTCGAAAACTGGAAGCAGCACGCAATCGCCTACTACCGCCAGAGACGGATCGACGTCATCGAGTTCCGCAAGGATCTGAAGGCTCAGGAACGAGCTGCCAGACTCGAAGCCCTCCAGACTCTCCCCTCCCTCGAGAGGGCACGGAAACTCTACGAGGGCCGCGAGGTGACGGACTACGACCTCGCAAACCTCTGGCCCCGCAAGGACGTCGACGAGTTCCTGCACGAGCGCGGTCTGGACTACTATCAGATCCAGAGAAAACTCAAGGGCGAAGGCGATGGCGTCACCTTCAGGCTGCTGGAGATCCATGATGAGCAGGAGCGCGAGGCGTGGCTCGAGCGAACGATGGAGGAGGAAAAGCGGGCCAAGCTGCTCGACCTGATCGGCCGCATCATGAGCACCGTCGGCACCATTACAGACGCAACTGCTCTCCGCATCGGCCCCGAGGGTGACATCAACGGCTACATCGAGGGCACTGAAGGAAAGGCAAAAATCCAGACCATGGGCGCCGGCGGCTACAACATCCAGTGTTTCCACTTCAGGACACTGATCCACGAGTACAAGTAAGGGGGCGCAGGAATGAAAAGCAACACGATCCTCACCCTCTCCGACGAGCTCCTCGAAAGGTACCGCAGCTCTATCCCTCGCAAAGCCTTCGAGCGGTTCGTCGAGGACATCACGACGGGGCCGGCCGCGACGGCCGCCCCGAAGTTTGACGCCTCGCTGCTCTGCCGGGCCTCCTTCCCGGCCGAGCTGGAGGACGACGGCGGCCGCTGCATCGTGGAGGTGACGGTCTACCGGCTGAACGCCGTGGCCGTCCACACCTTCCTGATGGACGGGCCCGAGCCGCTGCTGCGGCACCTCGGGCTCTCCGAGGCTGACACCTACATCACCAAGCACGACATCGACGACCTCGTCACGGTCGCCCGTATCATCAGAGAGGAGGCGCCAGCATGGCAGCATTGAAAGAAGTCGCCCGGGAGTACGCCAGCGAGATCCGCGACGGGATCGGCTGGGTAATCGTCTACCGCACCGGCCGCTCGTGGCACGCCCTGACCGTCTGGAGCGACCTCGGCAACAACGAGTGGGAGACCGACGACATCAACGACGCCCTCGAGGCTCTGCGCCTCGACCCCCGGGCTGTGGCCCTGAACGGCTACTACCTCGGCCACTTCGGCGACATGACCATCGACGACATCGCCGCCGGCATCCGCTGGCACTACGAGCGGGGCACCAATGCCCTCGCCGACGACGACACCCTCACGCAGGCCCGGGCCGACATCGAGGCGGCCCGGCAGCAGGCGGCCGAGGCCGGCCTCCCCTTCAGCGAGCGGCTGGTCGAGGGCCCGGAGGACGAGATCAACCCCTACACCTACGACGGCAGCATGACGGTCGCCGACTATGAGGCCGCACAGCGGGCCAGAGACGCCCACGCTGCCCTCGTCGAGGTCGTGGCCGACCACTACCCCAACGCCACCGAGGAGGCCGTCGAGCGCGTCGCAGAGGCCGCCAGCAGCATGAAGCTCAGCCCGGAGGCCGTGCAGCGGATCCTCGACGCCTTCGACAACATCATCGAGGCCATCAACCGCATGATCGAGTGG
This sequence comes from Eubacteriales bacterium, assembly GCA_048215895.1. Taxonomy (GTDB): domain Bacteria; phylum Bacillota; class Clostridia; order Oscillospirales; family Oscillospiraceae; genus Lawsonibacter. The sequence goes on along the minus strand of DBFWXD010000108.1, from coordinate 7,619 downwards.
GCCGCTCAGGCCATCAGGACGCTCGCAGACTTCTTCGGCGAGACGCTCGACAACTTCATACTGCGCCGGGCCCCGCCCAAGTGGCGCCACTACGCCCTCCATGCGAAGCGGGCCCGCGTCCGCAAGAAATACCGCAACCGCATCCGGCGGGCCTTCTTCGCTGCGCTGGCTTCGGAAGGGGGTGGAAGCTCGTGAAGTTCAAGTACGTCGGCTGCGGGCTTTACTGGAATGTGAGCATATACCAGCAGATCCCCCGCGGCGGCTACATCTGCCCGCATTGTGAGAGCCGGCTGCGCGCCGGCGAGACATTACCAAACCAGCGGCCCGGCCAGAACGACCGGCCGCAGACAACGAAAGGAGCAAAACCATGAAGAAGGCCCTCAAGACTGCCGCCCGCGGCACCGTGTTCCCCTACGCCGGCGAGAAGTGGGTGGTGCTGGAGCACGATCACGCCGGCCGCACCCTCTGTCTGCGCCTCGACCTGATCCCGAACAAGCCCTTTGACGAGAACAACTGCAACAACTTCGCCACCTCCAGCAGCAAAGAGTGGATGAACGGCCCCTACCTCGACAACCTGATCGACGCCGTGAAGGGCCCCAACGCCTTCCTCCAGACTGAGCTCGACCTGACGGCCGACGACGGCCTGAAGGACTACGGCACCTGCACCGTCACCATCTTCTCGCTGACCGTTGACCAGTACCGGCGCAACCGCGATGTAATTCCCAACGCTGACGACTGGTGGTGGCTCTCTACCGCGTACAGCACCGCCTCCAATGGGTACGAGCATAGCGCCCGCCGCGTCTGGAACGATGGCGCGCTGGACGGGGGCGGCGCCTACCTCGGCAACAGCGGCCTGCGCCCCGCTTGCTATCTGGACTCCGATCTCCTGATCTCCATGGACGGAGACGAGCAGTACACCGGCATCGGCCCGCAGGAGGCAGCCATCATCGTCGCGGAGCTGGTCGACCAGTTCGGCGGCACCTATGCCACCGAGGGCCAGTTCACGGCAGAGGTCTCGTTCCTACTCGGGAAGCTGCGAGCCATCCGGGAGAAGGAGGCCGACCATGAGTAACCTCGCAAGCCTGTTCGACCGCTACAAGGCCCTCGTCATCTTCGACACAGAGACCAGCGGCCTCAACCCGGGAGACGACCAGATCATCGAGCTCGCGGCGCTGCGCGTGGAACGCACGCAGGCCGGGGCCCTGCGGATCGCCGGCAAGATGGACACCTTCATCCGGCTGCCGGAGGGCGAGCAGCTCCCCGAGAACATCGTCACCCTCACCGGCATCACCGACGAGCTGCTCGCAGCCGAGGGCGTGCAGAGCGGCACGGCCGTCAGCCGCTTCCTCAAGCTGGTCAAGCCCGGGCCCGTCCTGATGGTCGCCCACAACGCGCAGTTTGACGCCTGCTTCCTGCGGGAGCTGCTGCGAGGCTTCAAGCCCGGCCACCTCGACTGGCTGGACAGCCTGACGGTCTACAAAGACCGCCGCCCCTACCCCCACAAGCTCGCCAATGCGATCCTCGCCTACGAGCTGGAGGACAAGGTGCAGAACAGCCACCGGGCTATCGACGACGTGCTCGCCCTGTTCGAGGTGCTGAAGGCCATGGACGAGGAACGGGACGACCTCGGCAGCTATGTCAACCTGTTCGGCTATAACCCCAAGTACGGCGTCAGCGGCCGCCGGATCACCGGCGTGCGCTATGAGCCGCAGGGCTTCAACAAGAGCATCACGCGCCCCGAGCAGACGCTCCCGGCCCGGATGTCACGGAGGTGAAGAACATGGCCCCGGCCATCACCATCACGAGCGAGGAGCTGCGCGAGCGTGTCGAGGAGCACCTCGGACACTGAATCCCCGACAGCCTGTGGGAACGCTCCGAGCCCTATGCCCGCAGGAAGCTCGACCTCTGCCGGGAGCGCAGCCCGGAGATCGACTACTACAACGACGAGTACCTCGTCCTGCTGACCGCCGACACCGTCAGGGAGACCGCGTTCAGCGACTTCACAATCGCAGCCTGCGAGGCCCTCATGACGGCCCGGGGCCAGTGAAAGGAGAAAACCATGGAAGCAACAAAAGAAAGGGCCGCCCGACGCGACCGGGCGACCCCTGCGAGAACATCCGGCAGCTCGCCAGCGCACGGATCCCGCACCCAAAGTATAACACGCCGCCGGCGCCGTGCCAAGGCCCGGATCCGGCAGACGGCCGTCCTTCTGACCGCCGCGGTCATGGTCGCCGGCATCGGCGTGGCCGTCTCGACCATCGGGACAGACCGACCGACGGCCGCAGACCTTCCGACACCGACCGCAGAACAACCGGCAGTCGTAATTCAAACACCGGCAGCGAGTACGCAGACGCCGGAGCCGACCGAGGCGCCGGCCCGATACCCCCTCAGCGTCAGCGAGCGCGACACCGTGGAGCGCGTCGTCATGGCAGAGGCCGGCGGCGAGAGCTTCGCCGGGCAAATGCTGGTCGCTCAGTGCATACTCAACGCGGCCGAGAAAGAGGGCGTGCAGCCCTCTGAGGCCGTCGAGATTTACAGCTATACATCTAACCGCCCCGACCCCACGCAGAGCGTCAAGGACGCCGTCGCGGCCGTATTCGACCGCGGCGAGGTCGCTATCGACGCCCCTGTCATGTACTTCTACAACCCGGCGCTCGTGACGAGCACATGGCACGAGAGCCAGATCTTCGTCGCTGAGGTCGGCGGCCATCGCTTTTTCGCAGAAAGGAGCCCAAACGAATGAGACCCGCAACTGATATGAAGCCGGGCGAGATCCTGCACTTGCGCAACGGCTACACCGTCGAGCTCGAGAGCGTCAAGCCCGTCACCTGCGGCGTCATGCTGACCTTTAAGGCCAGCGCGCCAGACAGAAAGGAGAACCACAATGAGCGATAAGACCACCGCGGCCATCGCCGCAGAGCAGCAGGCGGCCGCCGCAGAGGCCCCGGCCGAGGTGCTGCCAGCCGTCACCCTCGACGAGCTGGAGCAGGTCGACCTCGGCACCGTGGAGCAGGGCGAGCGCGCCCCCTTCCGCATCACCGACGACCGCTGTGCCGACTGGGCCATCCGCAAGATCGCCGAGGAGCGCAGCGAGTACAACCGCCTGAAGGAGCTGGCCGACCAGCAGAAGGCGGCCATCGAGGAGAAGGTCGAAGCCGCCCGCCGGCGCATGGAGAACGGCACCGCTTTCCTGACCTCCTGCCTCGCCGACTTCTTCAACACCGTGCCCCACAAGACCACCAAGACGACCGAGAAATACCGGCTTCTCTCCGGCACCCTGACCCTCAAGAAGGGCACCGTCAAGGCCACGGTCGACGACTCCAAGCTGGTGCCGTGGCTGCGCGAAAACGGCTACGGCGACCTCGTCAAGGTCGAGGAGTCGGCCAAGTGGGGCGAGCTGAAGAAGCTTCTCGCCTACACCGGCGAGATCGCCACCATCCAGAGCACCGGCGAGATCGTGGAGGGCGTCACGGCCTACGAGACCCCGGCCACCTTCACGGTCGACATCTAAAGGAGGTGCCACATGGCAACTGAGACCAAAAAGCCGGAGGCGGCCGCTGCTGCGGCCCCTCCCATCGAGGCCCGCTGTCTGACGCTCCGGCAGAAGCTCGTGGAAATGCGAAAAGCCTGCCCGGAGATCGTCAAGAAGAAGCACAGCGAAGGCGTCAAATACAAGTACGCCAAGATCTACGACGTGTGGGAGAAAATCACCCCCATCATGAACGAGCTCGGCGTCGACTTCGAGGTCATCGGCGAGAAGGCCACGCGCTACGCCGAGAACGGCGACCCGGTCTACTGGATCACCATGCAGACCAAGACCTACAACGGCGACAAGCTCATGTTCCTCTACGAGGCCGACCTGACGATCCGCTGGATCAACCTCGACAACGACGACGAGACGCTGGAGGCAGTCGTCCACGCCCTCGGCTGGAACGACGACCCGGCCAAGGCCAAGGGGGCCGCCCACACCTATGCCCTGAAATACTACCTGTTCGAGAAGTTCAGCATCGACCAAGGTGAGGACGACCCAGACAACAGCGACTTCGGCGCGCAGAGTAAAGGCCCCGGGGGCGGCTCTGGCGGCTCCAGACAGGGCCAGCAGCGTCAGGGGCAGGGCTCTGGCCGCCTGTCCGAGGCACAGCTCAGCCGCCTCTACAAGAAGGCAGAGGCCGCCGGCATGACCAAGGAGCGCACCATCGCCCGGATCCTCGAGAAGTACAAGAAGCAGGATCCGGCCACCCTAACCCGGCAGGAGTACGACGAGATCTGCAACTCCCTCGACGCTGCTGCCGCGCAGCATAACCAGCAAGGAGGTCAAGGCTGATGTATAACCACACAGGACTGCAAGGGCGGCTGACGGCCGACCCTGAGCTCAGACACACCCCGAGCGGCGTGGCGATCACCAGCTTCCGGCTCGCCAGCGACACCGGCCGCAAGACCAAGGACGGCCAGAAGATCACCAACTTCATCGACTGCGTCGCGTGGCGTGCGCAGGCCGAGTTCGTCAGCAAGTACCTCACCAAGGGCCGGCTCGTCCTCGTAGAGGGCGAGCTCACCAGCCGCAACTACGAGGACAAGGACGGCAACCACCGCAAGGCCACCGAGATCACCGTCTCCTCTGTCCACTTCTGCGACAGCAAGAAGGACGGGGCAGGCGCCGGCCATCAGGACACCGGCGGCGACTTCGCCGACTACCCGGACAGCTCCGGCGACTTCACCGAGGTGGACGACAATGGGGACTTGCCATTCTGAACGACCGCCGGGCGACCGGCGGCCGACCGAAAACGAGCCAAAGACACGCGACCGCATAGAAGGAGGTGACGACCGTGGCATGGCTTCAAGTGCACCAAACACTCAAAGACCACCGCAAGCTCTTTGACGCAGCCGACGAGCTCGAGATCACCCCGCCGCACATGATGGGGCTGCTCGTGTCCTTCTGGCTGTGGGCCCTCGACAACGCCCCCAAGGGAGACCTCGCCGGCATCACCCCGCGCATGATCGCCCGGGCGGCACAGTGGGACGGAGAGCCCGAAAAGCTGGCCGAGACGCTGATCCGGGCCGGATGGATCGACGAAAACGAGGACGGCGCCCTCGAGATCCACGACTGGTACGAGTACGCCGGCAAGCTGATCGACCAACGGCAGGCCGAGAAAGAACGGTCGGCCCGCCGCCGTGCTGCCGCCGCTTCGTCCTCGGACGATACGAAGGACGACCAGACGCCGACCGCCGGACAACCGCCGGACGCCACGCCAACGACCGGCGGCAAGAGTAGAGTAGACCAGAGTAGAGAAAAGAAAGGGAGAGTAACACCCTCTACCCCCTCAGCCGAGGGGGATGGCGCGGGGAAGAAGTCGCCCATCGAAGTCAGGTTTGACGAGTTCTGGAACGCCTACCCCAAGAAAGTCGGCAAGCAGTACGCCCTCAAGGCGTGGAGGAAGATCAAGCCGACGGCCGAGCTGCATGAGGCCATCATGCAGGCCGTCAACGCTCAGAAGCACTCCGAACAGTGGCGCCGGGATAATGGCCGCTTTATCCCCAACCCGGCCACATGGCTCAACGGCGGCTACTGGGAGAACGGCGAGGAGGTGAGCACAGGTGAAGGCTATCAGCGAGATCCTCAGCGGGATGCAGACGCCGGCCGAGACTGGGGCAAGGGCTTCAAGCCGGCCGACGACGACAGCGACCAGTGACGACGGCGACCGCTGGATCTGGAGCAACGACGAGCGCGTCGCCGACCTGCCCGACACCCCGGCTCCTGTCCCCTGCGAGTTCTGCGGGGCCATGCGCTACCACAAGGGCTTCAAGTTCGGCGACCGCATCATCTGGCCGCCCTACGGGGCCGAGAGGTGCACCTGCCCGCAGGCCGTGAAAGCCTACGAGGAGGAAAAGGCCGCCAAGGCCGCCGAGGAGGAGGCAAACCGCAAGGCCGAGGCCGAGCGCAAAATGCGGGAGCGCATCAACCGCATCATCGGCGAGTCGGGCATGGGCGACCGCTTCCTGCGGCGCACCTTCGACACCTTCCAGATCACCGACGACAACCGGCGCGCAGCCGCAGCGGCCCGCAGGTACGCCGACAGCTTCGACACCCTGCTGCCCCGGCCCGGGGCTCCCGAGCCCGGCCGCAACGGCCTATTCATCGCAGGCCCGCCGGGCACCGGCAAGACACACCTCGCCGCAGCCATCGCCAACCACCTGATCGCGCAGGGCCGGCCGGTCGTCTGCATGACCATGATCGACCTGCTGGAGCGCATCAAGCGCACATTCTCCAAGCGCGACACCGACGAGGGCAGCGTGCTGAAGATCTACAAGACCGTCCCGCTGCTCGTCATCGACGACATAGGCAAGGAGCCGCCGACCGAGTGGGCGATCTCCACGATCTACAACATCATCAACGGCCGCTATGAGGCATACCTGCCGACAATAGTGACCACCAACTACGACACCGAGGCCCTGATCGAGCGCATGACACCCCGGGAGACTCGGGACGACATGACCGCCCGGGCCACCATCGACCGGCTCATGGAAATGTGCAGGGCCATCACCCTCACCGGCCAGAGCTGGCGCAGCAGGTGATCGAGGTCAAGCCCACGACGCTGAAGCAGGCCAACGCCTATGTCGAGGCCGTGCACCGTCACCATGGCAGAGTCGTCGGGCACAAATGGAGCCTCGCAGCCTTCAAGGACGGCCGCCTCTGCGGCGTCGCCATCGTGGGACGCCCAACCGGCCGCCGGCTGGATGACGGCAACACGCTCGAGGTGACGCGCCTCTGCACCGATGGAACGAGAAACGCCTGCTCGGCACTATACGCCGCCTGCGCCCGTCGGGCGAAGCGCGAGGGCTACGGTAAGATCATCACCTTCACGCTCCAGAGCGAGCCCGGGACAAGCCTGAAGGCGGCGGGCTGGACGCTGGAGGCCGAGAAGGCCGGAAAGCCAAGGTGGAACAAGCAGAGATACGCAGGAAGGCCGACGCAGCTCTCGCTCTTTCCTGAGAAGCAGCCGCCGGCCGAGTACAAGAAGCGATGGGCCAAAGTGCTCACGCATAAGGAGGACATAACCCCATGAAAAAGGTCTACATCTGTTCCCCGTGCCGCGGGGACTACGAGAACAACATCCAGCGGGCCAAGGAGTTCAGCCGGGCCGCCGTGGAGCGCGGCTGCATCCCTGTTACCCCGCACATCTACCTCACGCAGTTCATGGACGACACCGTCCCGGCCGAGCGCGAGCTGGGCCTGAGCATCGGCCGCGAGCTGGTGCTCATGTGTGACGAGCTATGGGCCTTCGGCCTCGACTGCCCGACCGCCGGCATGGCCGCCGAGATCGAGCTGGCCCGGGAGCGCGGGATCCCCGTGCTCAACGGTTTCAAGGCCATCAGCGAGATCCCCGAGGCCGAGAAGCGGGACGAGGATCCGAAGGACGCCGGCAGCGTCATCATCCGGGTGCCGGCCTTCCGAGCGATGGCCCGCTGCAACGAGCACCTCAACCACGGGCCCATCAGCATCGAGGTGGACGGCCGCGTCATCATCGACCTCGCCAAGCGCCTGAAGGAAAACCCGGGCAGCCGGCTCGAGATCGGCGGGTGATCGCCATGGATAACCCGAAGAAGAACGCCGAGGGCTA
>DBFWXD010000107.1:0-4813 GCA_048215895.1 Eubacteriales bacterium | reverse complement strand
ACAATATGCTCTCCCTCTACGGCCAGCTGGACAACCGCTCCGAGTATCAGAACAGCGACACCCTGCTGCTTCTGTCCGAGACCGTGCGCGACTACGCCGCCGCCCTGGACTGCAGCCTGGATGATCTGGGCCCCCTGCCCGCCGACCTCAGCGACCGCATGACCTACGACGCCGCCTCCGACAGCTATCAGGTGGTGTGCGGCAACAACGATCAGGCCCGCTTCGAGATCCGCTCCAGCCAGAGCGTGGGCAGCACCGTAAAGCTCTCCGGCGCGCTGGTGTACCTGGCCGACGGCTCCGACCTGGGTGAGTTCGAGGCTACCCTCCAGAGCCAGGACAACATGTTCGGCTACACCATCACCTCCTTCACCATGAAGTAAGCTTTCTTCCAACCGCCGCTTCGGGACCCCGGAGCGGTGGTTTTTTGTTTCCATATCAAAGACAAATGACCGTATTTTATGAACGCCAAAATATTTTATATTTTGGCGCCTTTTTTTGTCATTTTCGCCGCCCCGTTCGCCCTTGACCGGTCAGCCGCTTTGCGCTATAATCCGTTACATCTTTTATCTAGTTCGCTAAATCGATAGATGGTAAAAGAGTTGTGTCAAAATTTTCAACAGGAGGTCTCACGTATGGAACATAAAAAGCCGGAATCGTTTCTTGCTCAGGCCGTTCATGAATGCCATCCCCTGGCCATAGCGCTCAGCGACGACCTGTACGCCCATCCCGAGCTGCCCGATCAGGAGTTTCGCTCCAGCCAGACGATGGTTGACCTGCTGCGTCAAGCCGGATATGAGGTGGAATATCCCTATCTGGGCTACCCCACTGGGTTTCGGGCCGTTCTGGACTGCGGCGACGGACCCAGCGCCGGCATTCTGACGGAATACGATGCCCTGCCCGGGCTTGGCCACGCCTGCGGCCATAATGTCCACGGAGCGATGTCCATTCTCGCTGCCCTGGCCCTGGCCAAGGTAAAGGACCGGATTTCCGGCAAGGTGGTGGTCTACGGGACGCCCGCCGAGGAGGAAAACGGCGCCAAGGTGGGCATGGCCGAGCAGGGCGCCTTTGACGATCTGTCCGCCGCCATGATGATTCACAGCTGGAGCGGAGGCAAGTGCATCTCCGACATGGACGTGCTCTCCCTGCGCTGCTACATCGCGGAATTTACCGGCCTGTCCGCCCACGCCGTGGCCGGTCCCTGGAAGGGGCACAGCGCCCTGGCCGCCGCCCGGAAATTTTTGGACCTGGTGGACGCCCGCCGGGAGTGCTTCACCCCCGACATCCACGTCAACGGCGTCATTACCGACGGCGGGCAATATCCCAATATTCTCCCCGACCGGGCGGTGGTCCGCCTGGAAATCCGCACCGACTCCCAGCGCAAGCTGGAGGAGATGGATGAAGTGGTGCGCAAATGCGCCCAGGGCGCCTGCCTGGCCCTGGACTGCCAGTTCACCTTCACCAAGGGGTTTGAGGACTTTGCCGACATGGTTCGGGTGCCCGCGCTGGAGCAGGCCGTGACCCAGCTGTTCCAGGACATGGGCCTTCCCTTCGACCCTGTCCCGGCTCCCAACGGCTCCTCGGATGTGGGCAACGTCAGCTACCGCTGCCCCACCATCCAGTCTCTTGTGGCCATCTGCCAGGCCCCCTACGCCCTGCATACCGAGCAGTTCCGGGATGAGACCATCCGGGAAGACGCTCACCAGGCCATTGCCCAGGGCGGCGAGCTGATCGCCAACATGATCTACCGCATTCTCACCGACGCCCCCTTCCGGGAGGAGGTGGCCCGGTCCTTCCAGGACCAGCGCAAGAAAAAGCTGGAGGGATAGCCCTCCAAATGTGTGTGTCCGCCCCTGGCGGAATTGTAAGGAGGAGATTTTATGTCAAACAGTACTCTGGTCAAAAAGCGTTCGTTTACTCTGCCTCACATCTATGTCCTGATGATGATCATCATCGTCCTCTGCACCATCGCCACCTGGCTGCTCCCCGCCGGTCAGTTTGACCGCGTGGTCAATGAGGCCGGGCAGAACGTGGCCGTTCCCGGTACCTTCCACACGGTGGAATCCACCCCCGTGGGCTTCTTCGATATGATGATGTGCATCTACGACGGCTTTGTGGATGCCGGCGGCGTGGTGTTCTTTGTCTTTATTTCCTACGCCTCCATCAGCATCATGATCGCCAGCGGCGCCTTTAACGGTCTGGTGGCCGTCCTGCTGAAGGTCTTCAAGGGCAAGGCCCGCGCCGCCATCATCCCCATCTTCCTGGTGGTAGTGGGCTCCGCCTCCTCTACCATCGGCCTGTTTGAGGAGTGGTTCCCCTTCATCCCCGTGTTTGTGGGAATCTCTATTGCCATGGGCTTTGACGCGGTGGTAGGTCTGGCCATCGTGGCCCTGGGCGCCGGCATGGGCTACTCCGGCGCGGCTATGAACCCCTTCACCATGGGCATTGCCCAGAGCATTGCCGAGGTTCCCTTCCCCTCCAACATGGGCTACCGGGTATTCAGCCACGGCTGCATGATCCTCGTGGCTTCCTTCTTCCTGGTCCGCTACGCCCTGAAGATCCAGGCCGATCCCTCCAAGAGCCTGGTGGCCGGCGACGACTTCTCCCGCTTCTCCATGAGTGAGGAGGAGCTGAAAAAGCACCCCTTCGGCGTGCGGGAGGCCCTGGTTTTGTGTGTGCTGGTGGCCGGAATCGCCGTCATCGTCTGGGGCTGCCGGAACTACGGCTGGTACTTTACCGAGCTGTCCGCCGTGTTTATGATCATGGGCATCGTCAGCGGCATTATCACAGGTGACGGCCCCAACAAAATCGCAGAAAAGTACGCCTCCGGCTTCTCTGAGGTGGCCATGGCCTGTATGATGATTGGCCTGGCCCGGGGCATTTTGATGGTGCTCACCGCCGGCAATATCATCGACACCGTGGTTTACTACTTCTCCCTGCCCCTCATGGGCCTGCCCGACTGGCTGGCGGCCGTGGCCATGCTGGTATTCCAGACCCTGCTGAACTTCCTGATTCCCTCCGGCTCCGGACAGGCTGCCACCACCATGCCCATTATGGCCCCCATGGCCGACCTGCTGGGCCTGACCCGCGACACCGCCTGCCTGGCCTTCCAGTTCGGTGACGGCCTGTCCAACTGCCTGTGGCCCACGGCCATGGTGGGAATCCTCAGCGGACTGGCCGGGGTCAAGATCGAAAAGTGGTACAAGTTCTTTGTTCCCTGCTTTGTGGGCATCTTCCTGGTGCAGGCCCTGCTCATGGTGGGCGCCGTCTATCTGGCCCTGTAACCTTCCATCCGGATAACAAAAAACTATGGAGAACCAATCCGGTTCTCCATAGTTTTTTCATGTATTCAGGACTGGGCGGTTCTGTCACGCTGCAAACCGCTTTGGCTCCCCGTTGGGGGGATGTCCCAGGCCTTACTTCTGGAACAGGCCGCCCATTTCCTGGAAGCAACGGGGGCAGATGTTTTTCCCCCGGAACTCAATAATATCCTTTTCGCTGTCGCAGAAAATGCAGGCCGGTTGAAACTTCTTCAGTACGATGGACGATCCATCCATGTAAATCTCCAAAGAGTCCTTTTCCTCGATGTCCAGGGTACGGCGCAGCTCAATGGGCAAAACAATGCGTCCCAGTTCGTCCACCTTCCGGACAATACCAGTGGATTTCATATATGACGCCTCCTTCTCTCTCTTCACAAGCACCCCAGGGGTCACAGCTTGGAGCGGGCTGCTTGGGCGTGGATTTTTACACCTTTATTGTACAAATAAACAAATATCATGTCAACAGTAAATATGGGTCAAAAGGGAGGGAAAAATGTAAATTTTTCTAGCAAAAAGGGGATTGAACTGGATTTTTTTGTAAATTTTTGGTTTTGTTGCCGTCATGCTTTTCCAGTAATTTCCGTATGGATAACCAAGCAAAGGAGGCATTTTTATGACAATGACGGTGATCTGGACGGGCATGGCGGCGGCCGCGGTGGTATGCGGCATTTTGACGGGCCGGGGAGCGGAGGTTTCAGCGGCGGCGGTGGAAGGGGCCGCTTCGGCGGTGCAGCTGGGGCTCTCCATGGCGGGCATGCTGTGCCTGTGGTCGGGGGTGATGGAGGTCATGCGGCAGTCGGGACTGGCGGAAAAACTCTCCCGCATACTGGCTCCGGTGCTGCGCCTGCTCTTCCCCCGGGAGCGGAATGACCGGGCGGTGATGGACAGCATCTCCGCCAATGTGTCCGCCAATCTGTTGGGGCTGGGCAACGCCGCCACGCCCCTTGGGCTGGAGGCGGCACGGCGCATGGCCCGGAAATCTCCCGGCGTGGCCTCGGACAGCCTTTGTATGCTGGTGGTATGCAACACCGCCTCCCTCCAGCTCATCCCCACCACCGTGGCGGCGGTGCGCGCAGCGGCGGGGTGCTCCACGCCCTTTGATATCCTGCCGGCGGTGTGGCTGGCCTCCGCCCTGTCCGTCACGGCCGGGGTTCTGGCCTGCAAGGTGCTCGCCCGGCTGTGGAGGGACTGAGATGGAGCTTTTCTTCACCATGCTGGTGCCCCTCATTCTCACGGGGGTGGCCCTCTACGGCGCCCTGCACCGGGTGGACGTCTACTCCGCTCTGTGCCAGGGGGCTGGCTCCGGCCTGGAGACCCTGATCCGGGTCCTCCCCGCCCTGGTGGGGCTGATGACGGCGGTGGCTATGCTCCGGGCCTCCGGGGCGCTGGAGCTGCTCAGCGCCGCGCTCAGTCCCCTTCTGGAGGGGCTGGGACTGCCCGCGGAGCTGCTGCCCCTTATGCTGGTGCGGCCGGTGAGCGGCTCGGCCGCTCTGGGG
>DBFWXD010000106.1:0-5246 GCA_048215895.1 Eubacteriales bacterium | reverse complement strand
CACCCAGACGGAGAAGGAGACGGTGCAGCCCAAGGAAGGGGCTCAGCTGACCATGGAGCTGGACGGGAAGGTACCCAACATGGTGGGCCGGTATGAGAATGGCACCGCCATGGTGCCGGTAGCCGCAGTGGCCCAAGCTCTGGGCTTCCAGGTGACCTACACCCCCAAGGGGCACAGCGCGCTGGTTACGGTGGAGAGCGATGCCTTCCAGGTCCGCCTGGACATTGGCAGCCCCACCATTTACGGTGTGACCAAGGTCCCCGATGCCGTGGGGATGACCGCTCCCCAGAACTACGGAAAGGCCCCTTACATTGTGGACCCCGGCACCACCTGGGCTCCAGCAGAGCTGTTTGAGATGCTGGGCAAGACCGTGACCCTGGAAGGGACGAACTTGATCATCAAATAACCCACAGATGAACCAAATGGGTTCCGGCTGCCTTTGGGCGGCCGGAACCTTATTTGTTGTGCGGTTTGGAGGAAAGGGGGGATTTGTGCCCATTTGCTCTTGCATATGGGGGATAAAACAGATATAATATTTGGGCCAAATGCCAAAAATGAGAACGGAAAGAGGAATTGCCGTGAAATTAGGTATCGTGGGTCTGCCCAACGTGGGCAAGAGCACCCTGTTTAACGCCATTACCAACGCCGGCGCGGAGAGCGCCAACTACCCCTTCTGCACCATCGACCCCAATGTGGGCATGGTGGCGGTGCCCGACTACCGCCTGGATAAGCTCAGCGAAATGTATCACCCCAAGAAGACCACGCCCGCTGTCATTGAGTTCGTGGACATCGCCGGATTGGTCAAGGGCGCTTCCCGGGGAGAAGGTCTGGGCAACAAGTTTTTGGGCAACATCCGCATGACCGACGCCATTGTCCACGTGGTGCGTTGCTTTGACGACGACAACGTGATCCATGTGGAGGGCTCTACCGATCCCATCCGGGATATCGACACCATTGACCTGGAGCTGGTGATGGCCGACCTGGAGATGGTGGAGCGGCGGATTGACAAGGCCAAGAAGGCGGCCAAGGGGGACAAGAAGTTCCTCCAGGAGGTGGCTGACTTTGAGGGCCTGCGGGATTGGCTCAACGACGGTAAGTCTGCCCGGTCCTATGAGGGGGCGGACATTGCCGGGGAGTATCCCGACTGTGAGCTGCTGTCTCTGAAGCCGGTCATTTATGCGGCCAACCTGGACGAGGCGGGCTTCTCCGATCCCGAGTCTGTGGACTACTACCGCCAGGTGGAGGAGCGGGCCGCCCAGCAGGGGGCCCAGGTCATTCCTGTGTGCGCCAAGCTGGAGGCGGAGATCGCCGAGCTGGACGGGGAAGAGAAGAAGATGTTCCTGGACGATCTGGGCGTGGCGGAGTCCGGCCTGGACCGGCTGGTAAAGGCCAGCTATACGCTGCTGGGCCTCATTTCCTACCTGACCTCCGGCGAGGATGAGTGCCGGGCCTGGACCATTAAGAAGGGCACCAAGGCGCCCCAGGCAGCGGGCAAGATCCACTCTGACTTTGAGCGGGGCTTTATCCGGGCCGAGGTGGTCTCCTACGAGGACCTGATGGCCTGCGGAACCATGGCCGGGGCCAGAGAAAAGGGCCTGATCCGTTCCGAGGGCAAAGACTATGTGGTGCAGGACGGAGATATTATCCTGTTCCGGTTCAACGTATAAGAGGGCGTTTTCTTGAATATCTATTTGGACTTGTTTCTGACCTTTGCCAAAATGGGAGCGTGCACCTTCGGCGGGGGCTATGCCATGCTGCCCATCCTCCAGCGTGAGGTGGTGGAGAAAAAGGGCTGGGCCACGGACGAGGAGCTGACGGACTATTACGCAGTGGGGCAGTGCACCCCGGGCATTATCGCGGTGAATACCGCCACCTTTATCGGCTATAAGTATAAGGGGATTTCCGGCGGGATCATTGCCACTTTGGGCGTGGTGTTCCCCTCGGTGGTGATCATCACCCTCATTGCCGCATTCCTCTCTCAGTTTGACCAATATCCCGTGGTACAGCACGCCCTGGTGGGCATTAATGCGGCGGTGGTGGCCCTCATCGCCTCCAGTGTAGTGAAGCTGGGAAAGACCAACCTGAAGGATCTTGTATCGGTGGGTATATTTGTGGGCGTCCTGCTTCTGGCACAGGGCAGCGGCCTGCTGACGGTGGACAGCAGCACCCCTCTGGGTATGCTGCTCGGCTTTATCCTCTCCCCGGCAGGGCTGATTATTGTGGCCGGTGTGGTGGGCTATACCGCCCGCCGTCTGTCTCGCCTGGCGAAGGGAGGCGAGGGGAAATGATGAAGCTTCTGCTGCTGTTTTATGAGTTTGCAAAGGTCGGGCTGTTCTCGGTAGGCGGCGGACTGGCCACGGTACCCTTCCTCCAGAGCATGGGAGAGAAGACCGGGTGGTTCACCAATGCCCAGCTGTCCACCATGATCGCGGTGTCGGAGTCCACTCCTGGCCCCATGGGCGTCAACATGGCAACCTATGTGGGCTACTCCATTTCCGGCATCCCGGGGGCGATTATCGCCACGCTGGGTCTCATCACCCCCTCCATTGCGGTGATCATCATCATTGCCGGGTTTTTGCAGAAATTCCGTCAGTCCAAAACGGTGGACGCGGTCTTTTATGGCCTGCGCCCCGCTTCCACTGCCCTCATTGCCTCGGCGGGGCTGTCGGTGGCCATGTCGGTATTTTGGACTGTGGGCGGAAGCGCCGAGCATGAGATTTCCCTGCACTGGCCGGTTATTTTGCTGTCGCTGGTGATTTTCCTGGCTATGCAGCATAAGACCTTGAAAAAGATACACCCGGTGGCTTTTATTGCCATAGCAGCTGTGGTGGGTGCGGTCTTTCAATTTTAAAAAAGCCGCCTGTTCTGTGTGAACAGGCGGCTTTGCCATGATGGATTTAATAGCGGCGGACCACGGCCACCACTTTTCCGATGATTTCGGCGTTTGCCCCGTCGATGGGCTGATACTCGGGATTTTCGGGCATGAGCCAGACGTGGCCATCCCGCAGCTGATAGGTTTTGACGGTGGCTTCGTCCTCGAAGAGGGCCACAACAATTTCGCCGTTGTGAGCCTCCTGCTGGCGATGGACCACCACCAGGTCGCCGGGGAGAATTCCGGCATTCAGCATGGATTCTCCACGCACACGCAGGGCAAAGTGCTCTCCGGACAGCCCCTGGGTGTCAAAGGTGAGGTAGTCTTCAATGCACTCCTGGGCCAGAATGGGGGAGCCGGCGGCCACGTTGCCCACTACGGGAATCTGGTTGGCGTGGGGATCTTGCTCCTCTGCCACGGGACCGCGGGACATGCCGGGCAGGGAGATGGCCCGGGTTTTCCCTTCGGCCTTGACGATGACGCCCGCCTCTTCCAGGCCCTTCATGTGGAAGTGGACCGTGGAGGGGGACTTTAGCCCCATGGCGGAGCCGATCTCCCGAACAGAGGGGGGATAGCCGTGCTCCATGGTGAAGGAGAGAATATAGTCATAAATCTGCTGCTGTTTTCGGGTTAAGTTAGCCATAAGAGCAGCTCCTTTCCAAGCCAGAGGGGATATTGACAGCTTTTGTGGAAAAAGTATATCATATTTCCACCCGAATGTCAAACAAACGTTCCAAGAAAATGACGAAAAAAAGGAAAAACGGTAGAAATCATGCACTCCCTTCCACACTTATGTGGAAAACTTTGCGGGTACGGAGGCAGCGGCCCCGACGGAGTGTGGGAAAGCCGGAAAGGAGTATATTATGATTTTAAAAGGGAACATTCTTCATGCGCCTGAGCTTGGAACCGTGGAGGTCCATGCCGGAGGGTGGCTGGTGACCCAGGGAGAGCGCGTGGTGGGGATTTACGACACCTTGCCCCGGGAATATCAGGACCAGCCTGTGATTGATTGGGGAGACAGCCTGATTATTCCCGCCTTTCATGATCTCCATATCCATGCTCCCCAGATTGTGAACCGGGGAATCGGCTATGACGAGCAGCTTCTGCCGTGGCTGGAACGGTACACCTTCCCCACGGAAGCGATGTTTTCCAACCTGGGTTTTGCCGAGCAGGTATGGAAGGCGTTTTTGAACCGCCTTTGGGAGAGTGGGACCATGGGTTTTGCCGCCTTTGCCACGGTGCATAAGCAGGCGGCCTGGCGCCTGATGGAGCTGACGGAGGCCTCGGGCCTGCGAGGGCTTGTAGGCAAGGTAAATATGGACCGGAATTCTCCCGAGGGACTGCGGGAGGATACCCAGACCTCTCTGGCGGAGACAGAGGAGCTTATCTGTCGCAGCCGGGAAGAGCTGAAGCGCACCGGGTTTATTTTAACGCCCCGGTTTGTCCCCTCCACCACGGAAAAACTGATGGACGGACTGGGACAGCTGGCAGAGCGCTATCAGCTGCCGGTGCAGTCCCACCTGTCGGAAAATCGGGGAGAGATCGAGTGGGTGGCAAAGCTTCATCCGGATATTCCCACCTACACGCAGATATATGAGCAGTTTGGCCTGCTGCCGCAGGGACGGACCATTATGGCCCACGCCATTCATCTGACCGACGGGGAAAAGGAGCTGCTGCGGGAGAAACAGGTGAT
The DNA here is from genome assembly GCA_048215895.1 of Eubacteriales bacterium. GTDB lineage: Bacteria > Bacillota > Clostridia > Oscillospirales > Oscillospiraceae > Lawsonibacter. Next base: position 681 of record DBFWXD010000106.1, on the reverse strand, counting down.
GCTGGCCCACTGCCCTTTGTCCAATTTGAATTTGTCCAGCGGCATTATGCCCCTGCGGAATAATTTGGAGCGGGGACTTCGCTGCTGTGTGGCCAGCGATGTGGCGGGAGGAAACACAGCCCAGATGGCCCGGACCGTTACGGCGACGGTGCAGCTTTCCAAGGTGCGCTGGCTGCAACAGCCGGAGGAGCGGCCGGTATCTCTGGGGGAGGCGTTCTACCTGGCTACCCGAGGCAGCGGCGCGTTTTTTGGAGATGTGGGGGCGTTTTTGCCGGGGTTCCAGTTTGACGCGCTGGTCATTCGTCCCACGGCGCTGGACGCCCTGATGGAGCGCAGCTCCTATGAGCGCCTGGAGCAGTTTCTCTATGACGGGGGAGAGATTGTGCAGCGCTACTGCGGCGGAAAGCCTGTGGAAAAGCCCTTCCCGGAGGCATAAGCGCTTTTGGATGGCGGAACCCAAAAAAGAAAGACACGACTTGCGTCGTGTCTTTCTTTTTTGGTGGAGGCGGGGAGAGTTGAACTCCCGTCCGAAAACACATCCATGGGAACTTCTCCGGGCGCAGACGGTTATTGCGGAAGTCTTGCTCTTCCCGTTCCCCTCACCCCAGGCAAGCCGTCACGCCCAGGGGTCAGGTAAGCTTCATAATGCATGGCCGGCGCAAAGCTTTGCCGGCGCACGTC
>DBFWXD010000105.1:0-3588 GCA_048215895.1 Eubacteriales bacterium | reverse complement strand
CATCTCCTTGCTGACGGCCACGCGCTGGAAATCACCAAAACCGGTGGTGATACCATAGGCAACACGGCCCTCCTCGGCGATCTTCTCAGCCAGGGCGCGGGACTTCTTCATGGCCTCCAGAGCGGAATCGGCCAGCTCGACAGTGGCACCGTAGCGGGCCACAGCGACAAAACTCTCCAGGGTGAGGCTGTGCCCATCCAGGACGACGTGCTTAATTTCCTTGGGATTGTACAACATGGTTGTATGTTCTCCTTTCTAAAGCTGTAAACGGATTGGAAGCTCTGGTCCGGAGGAAGTTTCTCCGGACCAGAGCTTTTGGGGAAACACGAAACGGACGTATGAAATGCAGTCCTATTGCAGAAACGCAGGCATCCCAACAGCCAGTGAAACATGGATGTTCTACGTCTGGGCGCGAGGCCCAGGGTGGTGTCGGAAGAGGGGAAGTCCCAGCGTCACCCAGAGCCTCCGCGCCGCGGTAGCCGGATCGGCCTTGGAACGGCTGCCGACAAACGGTTTGTCGCGGACGGAACCATGCTCTGGAAACTCAGACCACAGCCAGAGGGGCAGCAATGGAGCGGCTCACAGAACCATTCGCAGATCTGCCGGCCAATCGCTTGCGTATCATCCAGCCGTTGCTCCCGTGATTCACTTTCTGCGCTTTGCCTGACTGGAGGAAACGGAATCATCCGCTTCCCGAATTACAATGCCGGGCTTTACTTCCTTGGCCAGTTCCAGGACCTTTTCCGCAATGGGCCGGGTGAAGTACAGCCGCTTGGCCTTGTTTTCCATTCCAAAGTAGAGTGCAACCACCTCAGGATGGTTTTTGTCCTCACGGGTTACCGAAACGATCTGGTCCCACCCCCAGAAATTATACTGGGTGGTGATCCGCATTTGGTAATAAAACTCCAGACCGCGCTTGGTAACCACAACGTCCTTTTTGGTCAGCAGGGTCAGGGTATAGAGCACACCAAACAGCAGCAGCATGTAATACTTGGTAGCCAGGCCGCCCAAAAACAGCACCGCCACCAAAATCCAGCCTCCTACCGTCACCCACTTTTTACGTGGCTTCAGGTCCCGTGCAGGGTAATGGGGGCCGGGAACCGAATCCCAGGGGAGTTGTTCAGTGTGCATAGTAATCGTCCTTCCTTCTCTGCCTTACACCTTAGCAGCAGCCTTGCCGGTGGGGACAGGAGCCTTGCCGGCCGCGCGCAGAGCTTCCAGGTTCTTCAGAGCGCGCTCATGGGCCTCTTCCGGAGCGCCGGCGGGCTTGTGCATGGTGGTCTTACCAAAGATGTTGGTGTAAGCACCGTCAGCCCAGAAGATATTACGGCCCATATAGGCAGTAATGGCGGCATAGATCGGGTTGAGCAGGTTTACAAACGCGAAGGGGAAGTACTGGAAGGGGCTGATGCCCAGAACGCCCATCTGATAGGCGCCGCAGCCGGTCCAGGGGAACATAACGGCCCACAGGGTGCCGCAGTCCTCCAAGGTACGGGACAGCATGTTGCGGCTCAGGCCCATCTCATCGTACTTGTCCTCGTACAGAGGGGCGGGAACGCCAATGCCCAGGAACTGGTCGCACATGGTGGCGTCGCAGAACAGGGAGGTCAGCAGGGTGGCCAGAATCAGGGAGCCCACAGAGTGCAGGTGCTTCTTCAGGCCGCCGAACAGGGTCTCCACGCAGCCGCAGCGCTCCAGAGCGCCGCCGTAGGCCACGGCCAGCAGAATCAGGTTGATGGTCCACATGGTGTTGTCCATGCCGCCGCGGTTGAGCAGCTCGGTGGCCAGCTCATTGCTGGTCTCGAAGCTATAGCCATAGTGGAGCATGGAGAACAGTTCAGCCAGGCTGCCCACACCCTGGAACACGATGGCAAACAGAACGCCGGTGCCCACAGAGAGCGCGATACCTACAAGGCCGGGCAGCTTGATGATACAAGCGGCAATCACCACCAGAATGGGGATCAGGACCAGAGGATTGAGGTTGAAGCCCTCAGCCAGAGCCGCCTGAAGATCGGTGGCCACGGTGGGATCATAGTTGCCGCTGCCGGTGACCATGCCCAGGATGGTGTACAGAATGAGGGCGATCACAAAGGTGGGAGCGGTGGTGGACACCATGGCGGTCACGTGGTCAAACAGGCCGGTCTTGGAGACGGCAGCCGCCAGGTTGGTGGTATCAGACAGAGGAGAGAACTTGTCGCCCACATAGGCACCGGAGATGATCATACCGGCGGTGATGGCGGGATTGATGCCCAGGCCAGCGCCGATACCCAGCATAGCGATACCGATGGTGGCGGTAGCAGTCCAGGAGGAGCCGCAGGCCAGGCCCACGATGGCGCACAGGATGCAGCCCACGGGGAGGAACAGCTTGGGAGTCAGAAGATCAAGCCCGTAATAAATAAGGGCAGGAATTGTGCCGGACATAATAAAGGACGCAACCAAGAGACCTACAGTACAAAGAATCAAAATGGCTTCCATGGTGGCGTTCAGACGCTCGATCATGCCGGCGAGCATGTCAGAGAAGCTGTGGCCACACAGAGCACCGATGATGCAGGCTACTACGATGGACACAACCAGAGGCATATGTGCGTCATAGTAAACATCATTACTGAAGTTCAGGCCGTAGATCATGAGGCCCATCATTACCAAAATAGGCAAAAGTGCTTCGATAAAATTAGGAAGTCGAACTTTGCGCTGTTTTGTTTCAGACATAATTACATTCTTCCTTTCTTCTCCTATTGATAAAAATGGGTTCCGGGACTTTTAACTACGCTCCTTTCTCGCAATAATTTCCGTAATACTTGCATGTTCGAAAAATCCCGTCGGTGAAGGTGAGCGCGACGTAGCCATCGTGTTAGATTCGTCGCCGGAAATTTTTCAGTTCCGCAGCCCTTTAATCCACCTCCTATGATAGCACTTTTTTTGGACGAAATCAACAAATTTTCTTTCTTTATTTTCCGACATTTTGTGTTTCGTGCTATGTTTGGTTAGTGGATTATTGCATTGCTTTATTGAATTATTATAATCTTTGTCCAAATTCCAGTATTTGCAGTACTTTCGCTTCCACGGTCCAAAAACAAAAACTCCGGACAGCCCATGGAAAGCTGTCCGGAATTGGTCCGTCATTTGTTCACATTCTCCTGCTCCGGCGGTACGGGAAGCTCCAGCATCCCCGCCCGGACACAGGACACGATATAGCTGCGAAACTCTTTGGCCTGGGGGGAAAGCGCCCTGGTGCGGGAGGTAACCATATAAAAGTCGCGGTAGGCGCACGGGTCACGGATGGGCCGCAAAACCGCACCGGTGACCGTCAGCTGTGGGTTATGGGGCAAAATCGCCAGGCCAAAGCCGCAGGCAACCAGATTGGCAATGGAATAATCCTCCCCCATCCGGCACATAATGATGGGTTCCAGTCCTTGATCTGCAAGCAGGCTCTCCAAATAGTGCGTTTTATCCACCGAGAGAATCAATGGATAACGGCTGATTTCCTTTAGGGTAACCGAGTCCTGATCGGCCAGGGGGTGATTGGGGGGCAGCAGCAGCGACAGCGGGCAGCGGACCAGCGGGTAGAAGCGAAGCTCCGGCTGGTTG
>DBFWXD010000104.1:0-10652 GCA_048215895.1 Eubacteriales bacterium | reverse complement strand
GGCGGTCTCCAATTCGGAGGAGAGCTGGAGACGGGCGGAGTAGAATTTAACCTCCGCGCCATAGAGGAGGGTGTCGTAGTTGGCGGTGCCGGGAGCCAGCTTGTCCAGCTGGTAGATCATCTCAATGATGTTGTCCAGGTGCCGCTTGGGCAGGGCCAGGGAAAGGTCGCCGGGGACGGCGGCGGTGAGGGTGGGGCGGACAAAGGATTTGCTCATCCGGTGCTCATTGGTCCGCCGGCCGCCCACCAGGTCGCCGAAGCGCTGCACCAGAACGCCGCCGGCCAGCATATTGCTCAGGGAGGCCACGTGCTTGCCGTAGCGGTAGGGCTCGTTGAAAGGCTTGGTAAAGCGGTTACTTACCAGCAGGGCGAAGTTGGTGTTCTCGCTGCGCAGGGCAGGATCGGCATAGGAGTGGCCGTTGACGGTGTTGATGCCCTCCACATTTTCCGCCACCACATGGCCGTAGGGGTTCATGCAGAAGGTACGCACCTGGTCGCCGTACTGCTTGGTGCGGTAGACCAGCTTGGACTCGTAGACCACGTCGGTGATGTGCTCAAAGACGGCGGCGGGCAGCTCCACCCGCACGCCGATGTCCACCTGGTTGTTGAGCAGCTCCAGTCCCAGCTGCTTGCACTGCTCCGAGAACCACTCGGCTCCGGAGCGGCCGGGGGCGGCGATGAGGTAGCGGCAGGACACCTCCCCGCCCTTTGCCAGCAGCAGGCGGTATCCGCCCTCGCAGGGCTGGATGGACTCCACCGCGGTGTTGAACCGAAACTCCAGCTTGTTCTGAAGACCCTCGTAGATGTTGGTGAGGATGCGCAGGTTGTTTTCGGTGCCCAGATGCTTGCACCGGGCCTGGAGCAGGTGCAGGTCATAGGCCAGGGCCCGGCGCTCCAGCGCCTTGGCCTCAGGGGTGGCGGTAGAGAAGCACTCGGTGGTGGCGCCGTGGAGGACGTTGATGGAGTCCACATAGTCGATGAGCTCCATTACCTGTCCAGGCTCCATGAAGTCGGTGAGCCAGCCGCCGAACTGGGTGGTAAAGTTAAACTTACCATCGGAAAAAGCGCCGGCGCCGCCAAAGCCGCACATGGTGTGGCAGACGGGGCAGTGAATGCACTCGCGCACCTTGCCGGCCACAATGGGACAGCTGCGGTGATAGATGTCCTGCCCCTGGTCCAGGGCCAGGAGCTTCAGCTCCGGTCGGAGATGGGCCAGCTCGTAGGCGGCAAAGATTCCGGCTTCGCCGCAGCCCAAAATGACAACGTCATACATGGCAGACATAGATGTGTGCTCCTTTTCCAATGTTCTAAGAGAATAAAGCGGGTAAATTCCTATCATAGTATACCATATTTCAAACAAAAAGAAAGGCTTTTATGCAAAAAGCCCCGCCGCTCCGGGGAGCGGCAGGACTTTACCTCAACTGTTTTCCTGAAAGCTGGCGCCGCAGCTGCGGCAGGTCACGGTGATTCTTCCCTTGCCCCGGGGAACGCGGAGCTGCTGTCCGCAGTTGGGGCATTTGAAATAGCGGTGGTCTTTATCACGGCGCATGGTGCGCTGCAGGCGGTACCACTGGATCACCGGTCCGGCCAGGCGCATGAACTGGGAGTTTTCCTTTTGGCGGGCAGGAATGTTACGGGAGAGAAGACGAAACAGGGTGACAAAAACCAGCGCCAGGGAAAGCCAATACAGAAGCTCAAAGTGCGTCAGCGCAAAGAGCAGATAGAGGAGAAGGTAAAAAACAATGAGAAACAGGTTGAGGGAATCGTTGCCATAGCGGCCATACATAAAGCGATGGATCGCGTTGCGGATCATAGGCGCGCCTCCTTGAAAGACAGGGAAGGCAGGCGCAATCGCCTGCCGAAGAACTTAAAATAATGATAGCGCGCCGCCGGAAAATCGTCAAGGAGGCATTCGTAAACAAAATGTAAATTTAGCGCTGTTTTGAGGGGATTTTTTACAGAAGTTGTCTGAGAGAGAAAGTTCTTGCGGGAAGAAGAAAAATACGATATACTGTCGGTGCAATGATTTTACACAGGAGGGACCCCCTATGAAGCGCATCGACAAGGAGAACTATTATCTGGATATTGCCGAAACCGTTCTGGAGCGGTCCACCTGTCTGCGCCGGTGCTATGGGGCCATTATCGTAAAGAACGACGAGATTGTCTCCACGGGCTATAACGGAGCGCCCAGAGGGCGGAAGAACTGCATGGACTTAGGCTACTGCACCCGGGAGGCCATGAATGTCCCCTCCGGGGAGCGGTATGAGCTGTGCCGGTCTGTCCATGCGGAGATGAACGCCATTATTTCCGCGGCCCGCCGGGACACCCTGAACGCCACCTTGTACCTGGCCGGGCGGGAGGCGAAAAGCGGAGAGCTGCTCCACGACGCCACCTCCTGCTCCATGTGCCGCAGGATGATCATCAATGCGGGCATTGAGCGGGTGGTCATCCGCAACACCGACCGGGAGTACAGCGTGGTCCATGTGGAGGACTGGATTCGGGAGGACGACTCCCTCCCCAAGGGAATGGAAGAAGCATAATAAAAAAGTCCGGACGCCAAAGCGTCCGGACTTTTTTATGGTCAGATAAAGGGGAGCCCCTCCACAGGGCCGGTGGTGGCCGGCGTTTTGTCGGTGGGCTGGAGGGCCAGATACTCCTCAAAGGTGAGTCCCTGACTCATGCAGGCCTGGGCCGCCTCGACGCCCACATAGCGGTAGTGCCAGGGCTCGAAGCGGTAGCCGGTGATGTCCTCCTTGCCCTGGGGGTAGCGGAGGATGAAGCCGTATTCGGCGCAGTGCTCCACCAGCCAGGCGTAGGCGGGGGTGTTTTCAAAGTGAGCGCTGAGACTGGCCGTGTTGATGTCCAGGGCCAGGGCGGTCTGGTGCTCGGAGTAGCCCGGCCGGGCGGAGTAGGAGTCCACAGAGGCCTGGGTATCCTGGGACAGGTAACGGGCGTATATGCTCTCCTGCCGCTCATAGGAGCGGTAAGCGGAAACGCTCTGGAGGGAAATGCCATCCTTCCGGGCGGCGTCGGCCATGGCGCGGAACGCGGCGGCCGCCTCCGGACGAAGGGAACCGGTGCCGTATGGATAGCCCAGTGCCTCCAGCTGGGGGACATAATCCTGGGGCAGGGCGTGGTATTTATTGACCAGAACCGTCAGGCTGTCCGGCTGGCTGACCAGGTCGGTATCCTCGTAAAATTCCTTGTCCAGGCCGATGTTGACGGCCAGGACCACCTGCTCGGTGGTGAGCTGAGGATTGGCCTCGGCCCAGGCCCGGTAGCGAGAATCCAGCTCCAAAACGCTGTTGTCCAGCAGCTGATAGGGGGAGAGGAGCTGGATGATCCGGTCCACCCAGACGGAGGCAAGGGGTGGCTCAAAGCTGGGGGTGACGGTCTCCTGTTCCGCGGCGTAGGCAGGCGTGAGAACCAGTGCGGCGGTGGCCGCCGCGGTGATCAGAGACAGGGAAACGCGGGGAAAGTGGTTGTGCATAGTGTTGTTACCTCATTTGTAGTTGGGGGCCGGTCAAAGGGCGTGAGCCTGCCGGCAAAGGGTTAGAAAATGGGAGAGAATGGGGGCACCGTCGATGGTGTCCGAGCGGCGGTGGGCAAAGGCCATGCGCTCGGGGTGGAACTGAACGGCCAGAATGGGCCGGCCGGGACAATCCAGCGCCTCGATGACGCCGCTTTCCGACCAGGCGATGGCACGAAGGCCTTTGCCCAGGCGGTCTACCGCCTGGTGATGGATGCTGTTGACCGGGAACCGTGGGCCGTAGAGCTGGTGGAGCACGCTCCCCTCCAGGCTGCGCACCGGGTGAACCGGTTCCTCGTTTTCCACGCTGTGGAAGATGCGGATGTGGGCGGGGAGATCCTGAATGAGGTCGCCCCCCAGGGCCACATTGATGACCTGCATGCCCCGGCAGATGCCCAAAATGGGCTTGTTGGCCTGATAAAAGGCACGAAACAGTTCCAGCTCGGCCTGGTCCCGGGCCACATCAGGGGGATTGGAGCCCTGATTTTCCTGGCCGAAGAGCGAGCTTTCCAGATCGCCTCCGCCGCACAGAATGAGCCCGTCGCAGCTGAGATCGGGCGCGGGGCAGTAGCCCGCGCGGGGGGTGGCGCCCAGGCTTTCCAGGGCCTGCTCATAGCGGCCGGTCTTCCCCTGGGAGCCGGAGAGCTGGATGGTGAGCGCCATGGGGGTGCTCACAGCGTATCCACCGCGGCCCGAGCCTTCACCAGGGTGGAAATGAGCTCCACTGCGCCCTCGATGCCGGTGGTGCTGGAGTTGAGGGTCAGGTCGTAGCGGCGCATATCGCCCCAGTTGTGGCCGGTGTAGTAGTTATAGTAGTTGGAGCGGCCCCGGTCCATCTGAATGATCCGGCGCTCCATGTCGTCCGAGGGAATGTGGTAGTCCTCCACGCAGCGGGCAATGCGGCTGGGCAGGTCGGCGTAGACAAAGACCTTCAGGCACTCGGGCCGCTCGCCCAGCACATAGTCGCTGCACCGGCCCACAATGACACAGGGGCCCTGGTCGGCCAGCTCCCGGATGACCTCCGCCTGGGCGAAGAAGGCCTGGTGGCTGACGGGCACGCCCTGGTGGGCGAAGGCGGGCGTTCCAATGCCGATGGGGGCAATGGACAGGTGGAAGCGGCTGCGGGCACGCTCCTCCGCCCGGGCGATAAAATCAGGAGAAAGGCCGCTCTTTTCGGCAGTCTTCTGAATGATAGTCCGGTCGTAGCAGGGGATGCCCAAATGGGCGGCCAGGCGCTTACCGATCAGGCGACCTCCGCTGCCGAACTCACGGCTGATGGATATCACATAGTTGCTCATGACATGCGCCTCCTTATAGGGGCAGGATCTGCCCCCGGTTTACACAGGACTCTTTATTTATTATATTATAGCGGATGGTTTCAAAAATGACAACGAAAATATGTGAGATTCTCTCGCCCTGCCCTGGGGCAGATGGACAGATTTCACAAAGGAAGAACAGAAAAATTAAATAAACCGCCAAAGTTGGCAGGCGGGAACCAAATTTTTCTTGCGGATTGGGAATAAGGGGACTATCATCGTAACTACAATGGTCCGGAAACGATTCCGGTAATGATTCCAGAGGGGCGGCGGCCTGTGGCCGAGGGGCAGAAAGCCCGCGGCAGACGGCACTGCGCAGGCGTGCGCTCGGGAAAACGCCCCTGCTGTTCCGAACCAGAGAGGAAGGATCGAAATGACCATCAAGGATATTGCCCGGCTGTCGGGCTGCGGCGTGGCCACGGTGTCCCGGGTGCTGAACCACCACCCGGATGTGAGCGAAAAGACCCGCCAAAAGGTGATGGCCGTGGTGGAAGAGCACGGTTTTCAGCCCAACAACAACGCCAAGCACCTCAAGCAGCAGGCGGGCACCAGCATTGCCATTTTGGTAAAGGGCACGCAGAACATGCTCTTTGCCGACCTGGTGGAGCAGATCCAGGCCCTTCTGGAGCGGCGGGACCGGGACGCGGCGGTGTACTATCTGGACGAGGACGCCAACGAGGTGGCCTATGCCAGGCAGCTGTGCCGGGAGCGCAAGCCGGCGGGCATTCTCTTTCTGGGGGGAGATCTGGAGTTTTTCCAGGCATCCTTCCAGCACCTGAAGGTGCCCTGCGTGCTGCTGACCAACTCGGCCCGGGATTTGGGCTTTGACAACCTGTCCTCCCTGACCACCGACGATGAGCAGGCGGCGTATGAGGTGATTGATTACCTGGCCCAAAAGGGCCACCGGGCCATCGGGGTGCTGGGCGGCAACTGGTCCTCTGCATCTCAGATCAGCTACCGCCGCCTTCAGGGCTGCAAGCGGGCCTTTGAATGCCGGGGACTGCCCTTTGACCCGGAGCGGCAGGCGGAGCCCAGCCGCTACTCCATGGCCGAGGCCTATGCCGCCACCCAGCGCCTGCTGGGGCGCTGCCCGGAGCTGACGGCCATTTTCGCCATGAGCGACGTGATGGCCGTGGGGGTGATCCGGGCCTTGCGGGATCTGGGCAAGCGGGTGCCCGAGGACATTTCGGTGGTGGGCTATGACGGGATTTCCATGGGACGCTATACCATTCCCCGGCTGACCACCATCTGCCAGGACACGAAGAGCCTGGCGGAGCAGGGCGTGGACCTGCTGCTGCACAACATGACGGGCACCTGCCCCAGCGTCCATGGGGTGGTCCCCTTCCGGCTGCTGGACGGAGAGAGTGTGGCGGAGCTTGCAGCCGAAGCTGAGAGAGGTGGATGAACGATGAGAAGAGCCGGTGTATTGATGCCCATATCCTCCCTGCCCTCCCCCTGGGGGATCGGCACCATGGGAGCTGCGGCCAGAAGCTTTGTGGACTTTCTGGCGGAGGGGGGGCAGTCCTGCTGGCAAATTCTGCCGGTGGGCCCCACCAGCTATGGAGATTCCCCCTATCAGTCCTTTTCCTCCTTTGCGGGCAATCCCTATTTCATTGACCTGGATGACCTGGCGGAGGAGGGGCTGCTGGAGCGGGAGGAATATGCCCAGCTGGACTGGGGAGAGGACCCGTCGCAGGTGGACTACGACTTGATGTATCAAAACCGCTATCCGGTGCTGCGCCTGGCCTGTGCTCGGCTGGACCGGAGCGGGACGGGGGAGTTTGCCGCCTTCTGCCGGGAGCAGGAGAGCTGGCTGGAGGACTATGCCCTGTTTATGGCCCTGAAGGAGAAATTCAGCGGCCGGTCCTGGCAGGAGTGGCCGGAGAAGCTGCGCCTGCGCCGGCCCGGGGCGCTGGAGAAGGCCCGGAAGGAGCTGGCAAAAGAGACGGAGTTTTGGAAGGGCGTGCAGTATCTCTTTTTCCGGCAGTGGCATGCGCTGAAAAAGCGGGCCAATGAAAAGGGAATCTCCATCATTGGAGACCTGCCCATCTATGTCTCCGGCGACAGCGCTGACGTGTGGGCCAATCCCGATCAGTTCCAGCTGGACGAGAAGGGGCGGCCCACCGAGGTGGCCGGCTGCCCTCCCGACGGCTTTTCCGAGGACGGTCAGCTGTGGGGCAATCCGCTGTTTGACTGGGAGCGGATGAAGGAGGAGAACTACGCCTGGTGGATGAGGCGCATTGCCTTCCAGTTCCAGATTTATGACGTGCTGCGCATAGACCACTTCCGGGGCTTTGACGCGTACTATGCCATCCCCTATGGGGACAAAACCGCCCGCAACGGACGGTGGCGGCCGGGACCGGGCATTGAATTTTTCCAGACAGTGAAGAAGACCCTGGGCAAAAAGGAGATCATTGCCGAGGATCTGGGATTTTTGACCCCCTCGGTGCGGAAGATGCTGCGCCAGTCCGGCTTTCCCGGCATGAAGGTGCTCCAGTTTGCCTTTGACAGCCGGGATACGGGCAGCGACTATCTGCCCCACTGCTATGGCCGGCACTGTGTGGTGTACGCGGGGACCCATGACAACGACACCATTCTGGGCTGGATGAAGTCCGCGCCCCGGAAGGACGTGCAATTTGCCAAGGAATATTTGCGCCTCAACAGCCGGGAGGGGTACAACTGGGGAATGATGCGCGCGGCCTGGGCCTCCCCGGCGGACCTTGCCGTTATGCAGATGCAGGATCTGCTGGGCCTGGACGGCCGGGCCAGAATGAATACCCCCTCTACCCTGGGGGATAACTGGAAGTGGCGGGCTCTGCCCGGCAGCTATGACGAGAAGCTCTCCCGGCGGCTTTTCCGGGAGATGAGGGTATACCAACGTCTGCCCCAGCAGGGACGAAAGGAGAAGAAGTAATATGCAGCTGAAAGAACAGCTTTGGGAATTGACCAGAGAGCGGTTCGGATGCGGACCGGACCAGTGTGACGATCACCAGCTCTATGAGGCACTGCTGCTGCTGTGCAGCCGCCTGGCGGCCCAGCGGCCCGCGCCGGAGGGGGAGCGGAAGCTCTACTATTTTTCCGCGGAATTTCTGGTGGGCAAGCTGCTGTCCAATAATCTGCTGGCCCTGGGGATTTATGAGCAGGTCCGGGAGATGCTCCAGAACATGGGCCGGGAGCTGAGCGGCATCGAGAACATCGAGCCCGAGCCCTCCCTGGGAAACGGCGGTCTGGGCCGTCTGGCGGCCTGCTTCCTGGACTCCATTGCCGCCCTGGGGCTTCCAGGAGACGGCGTGGGCCTCAACTACCACTACGGGCTTTTTAAGCAGCAGTTTGAGGACAACAAGCAGACGGAACTGCCCGACCCGTGGATCGAACAAGACAGCTGGCTGATGGAAACCGGCAAGTCCTTTACCGTCCCCTTTGGGGACTTTGACCTTCAGGCGGTGCTCTATGACATCGCGATCCCCGGCGCGGGGAACAAGTGCGCCAACCGGCTGCATCTCTTTGATGTGGCCCAGCCCGCCCAGGAGCCCTGGATCGGCATCCGCTTTGACAAAAAGGATATCGCCCACAACCTCACTTCCTTCCTCTACCCCGACGACAGCGATGACGCCGGGCGGCTGCTGCGGGTCTATCAGCAGTACTTCATGGTCTCCGCCGGAGCCCAGCTCATTTTGCAGGAGCTGGAGGAGCGGGGCTATGGGATCGACACCCTGGCCGACCATGTGGTCATCCAGATCAACGACACCCACCCCTCCATGGTGATTCCCGAGCTTATCCGCCTGCTGGTGGAGCGGGGGATGTCTGTCAACCGGGCCATTGACCAGGTGAGCCGCACCTGCGCCTACACCAACCACACCATTCTGGCTGAGGCCCTGGAGAAGTGGCCCCTGGCCTTTATTGAGAAGGTGGCCCCCCAGCTGGTGCCGGTGATCTGGGAGCTGGACCGCCGGGTGAAGGAGGCTCATCCGGATGCCCGGGTATCCATTCTGGATGAGCAGGGCCGGGTCCACATGGCCCACATGGACATTCACTACGGCTTCTCCGTCAATGGCGTGGCCGCCCTCCACACAGAGATTTTGAAAAATTCCGAGCTCAAGCCCTTCTATGACCTGTACCCCAAAAAGTTCAACAACAAGACCAACGGCGTGACCTTCCGCCGCTGGCTGGAGGCCTGCAATCCCAAGCTCAGCGCCCTCATTGACGACTGCATCGGAACCTCCTGGCGGCAGGACGCCCGGAAGCTGGAGGGGCTGCTGGCCTTCCAGGAGGATGAGAACATCCTGGGGCGGCTTCTGGAAGTGAAGCAGGAAAACAAAAACGCTCTGTGTCGGGTATTTCTGTCCAAGCAGGAGGTGGAGCTGGACCCCCTGTCTGTGTTTGACATTCAGATCAAGCGCCTGCACGAGTATAAGCGCCAGCAGATGAATGCCCTGTATGTTATCCATCAGTATTTGGAGATCAAGAGCGGACGGCTGCCCCAGCGGCCGGTGACCGTCATGTTCGGGGCCAAGGCCGCCCCGGCCTACGTGATGGCCAAGCACATCATCCACCTTATTTTGTGCCTGCGCCAGCTCATTGAGAACGACCCCCAGGTGCGCCCCTGGCTGAGGGTGGCTATGGTGGAAAACTATAACGTCACCTGGGCCGAGCAGCTCATTCCCGCCTGTGATATTTCCGAGCAGATCTCCCTGGCCTCCAAAGAGGCCAGCGGTACCGGCAACATGAAGTTTATGGCCAACGGCGCGGTGACCCTGGGTACCATGGACGGGGCCAATGTGGAGATTGCCCAGCTGGTGGGAGAGGAGAACATCTACACCTTCGGCGCCTCCAGCGACCAGGTCATCCAGCTGTATCAGGGCAGCGAGCCCGATGGGCGCAGCTACCGGCCTCTGGAGCTCTATCACCGCCCCAATGTGGAGCGGCTGGTGGACTTTTTGGTGTCGCCGGAGCTGCTGAGCGTGGGCGACCCGGCGTGCCTGTCCGCTTTGTGGCACGACATGAAGACCAAGGACTGGTTCATGGCCCTGCTGGATGTGGAGGACTACATCGCCGTGAAGGAGCGGGCCATCGCCGACTATGGCCAGCGCCTGCCCTGGGCACGGAAGATGCTGGTGAACATTGCAAAATCGGGGTATTTCTCCTCCGACCGCACCATCCGCCAGTACAATGAGGACATTTGGCATTTGAAGTAAGCGCCCATGGGCCCTGTCATCAGAACCGACGATGACAGGGCCTGTTTTTTGTCTACTTTTCCGGAAAAAAAGGCTATCTTTTTCTCAAAGCCTATGATAATATGATTCCCGAACGATTTTTGACCATATGGAAAAGGAGCAGGCTATGATCACTGTCACCGATTTGAGTTTAAATTACAGCGGAACCCCGCTGTTTTCCCATGTGGACCTGCAATTTCTGCGGGGCAACTGCTATGGCATCATCGGCGCCAACGGCGCGGGAAAATCCACCTTTCTGAAAATCCTGTCCGGAGAGCTGGACTCCACCTCTGGTGAGGTGTCCATTCTGCCCGGCATCCGCATGTCTGTGCTGAAGCAGGACCAGAACGCCTACGACGCCTACAACGTCATGGATACTGTCATCATGGGCAACCAGCGCCTTTATGACATCGGCAAGCAGAAGGAGGCCCTCTACGCCAAGGAAGAGATGACCGACGAGGACGGCATGCTGGCCTGCCAGCTGGAAGAGGAGTACGCCGAGCTGGGCGGCTGGGAGGCGGAGAGCGACGCTTCCCGTATCCTCCAGGGCCTGGGCATCGGCACGGAGCTGCACTACAACGACATGGCTACTCTG
>DBFWXD010000103.1:0-2032 GCA_048215895.1 Eubacteriales bacterium | reverse complement strand
GATCAATGCACTGGCAGAGAGGCCACTGCGCCGTTGCTGCTCCTTTAAATGGGCATAATCTTTCTCACTGAGCATCACGTGCAGCTGATGCAAAAATACTCACCTCTTTCCTGTTGCTATGCACTGGGGTTTCAGGGGTATCCCCTGACAAGTGCGTTTTTGTACAAAAATGCGATGCTTGCAAAAACAGCGGCACAGCCGCTGTGGGTCTTTACCCAGCCGAGAAAAGAATGTATGGAAGCGAGATATTATCCGTACACAATTTCTCTCAAAACTTGCTCCTCTGCGGCGGCTTTGAAGCTATTCATCTGCCCCACCCAGCGCAGCTGATCGGTGGCTTTGAGCTGCTCGTCCACCCCCTCTTTTGCGGCCAGGTCGGCAATGACCCGGTCTACCTGCTCCGCAGCCAGAGCGTCGATTTTCCGGAGGTGTACATCCAGTTTCCCGGCCAGCAGCAGCCGGTCATACATCATGGGCCGGTACCGCTTCAGATAGGTTTTCCGCAGCAGCCCGTACTTGCCCAGAGGGCGATGGTCCTCTGTTTCCGGCAAAGTCAAATCAGGGTAGAAATAGCCATCCACTTCGGTATAGGTCAATTCCATATCATCAATCCTCCTAATCGTTTTTAAAGGCATCCAGCGCCATCTGGGCTCCTAGGCGGAAACCACACACAAAGCAGTCCAGATCGCTCAGTGCATTTAGGGTTCCCCAAGCATCGGTATACTGCACAAAGAGTTCCCTCTGGGGTGTGGACAGCTGATCCATCAGGGTCTGCTCCAGGCTGCTGAGCGTCTGCTGCGCCTTCCGCATAGCTTTTGGATGGAGACTTTCCCGACATTGGGGATCTACGTTTCCGAAAAACAACTGCTCCAGAAAGGACATGGTTTTCGTCCTCCTTTTCCATAATTTAGGCTTCTGTGACGCTTGTGACGCAAGTGACGCAAAAAACAGTACCCACTTTTAGCGTCACAAGCGTCACTTGCGTCACACAGGCTCGGTTTCTAACCTCAAAGTGATATGACTGCCAGCCCTATCTCTTATATTCGTATAGGCGATTCCATAAGTAGAATATAGTTGCCCAGCTCGCACATTGAGCCGCCTGGTTAGGCTGCTGGCCGTAGTTTTCAGCCCCAATCTCTCCAGCATTTCCGCACCGCTTCCCTGCCACACCGGCTGCTCCGGTGTCACCAGTTGGGCTACCTGTTCCAGCAATGGGTCAGACGGTTCCCTCCACAGCTCGCAGTCCGCCCTTTCCAGCGTCCAAGTCAGATTTTCTTCGTTGCGGAGCAGGCGGAGCCGTTGGTCAGGCTGGTCACGGCCTACAACGTCCAGGATAGCCCGGTGGTCGGTACGCTTCTCCTTGTGTAGCAGGAAGGCCCCGTCGGCACATCCCAGCAGGCCGGTAGTGCCGGAAATCATTTCAAAGCTATCCTCCGCCTGCTGCTTTCTAGTGTGGTGAACGATGAGAATGCAGATATTGTGGAAGTCAGCAAAGGTTTTCAGCTGGCCAATAACCTCATAGTCACTGGCATAGCTGTAGCGCTCTCCAGCCATCTCCCGCACCTTTTGCAGGGTATCAATCACAATCATCTGAGCTTTGGGATACCGTTTGAGGAAATACTCCATCTGCTGTTCCAATCCCTGGCCCAGCCGCTTGGCCGCCACCGCCAACATCAGATCCCCGTGGCCGTCTACCCCAAACATCCGGGCCATGCGCTCCTGGAGCCGCCGGTACTGATCCTCCAGGGCCAGGTAAAGTACCGTTCCCCGATGTACCTGGTAACCCCAGATAGCCTGTCCCGTACTGACGGCGTAGGCTATCTGGAGCACCAGAAAGGATTTGCCGATCTTGGGTGCTCCGGCAAAGAGGTACACTCCTTTGTATAGCAGACCATCGATGACCGGCTCCTTGACCGGGAAGGTCTGATCCATCAGCTCCTCCATCCCAACCATGTGGAGGTAGTCGGGGCTTTGCATCTGCTCCCACTCACGCAGGCGGTTTTCAAGATCCAATGTGGAAGTTTCTGTGTAT
>DBFWXD010000102.1:0-2953 GCA_048215895.1 Eubacteriales bacterium | reverse complement strand
ATGCTGTCCTCCGTCGTTGTCAGCGTGCAGCCGCTTACGATTCCATCTGTACAGTTTTGGTATAAAAGGGGCCCCAAGTGATAGAGGTAGGCGGAGAGCTCCACCATCATTTCCTGCTTCAAAATGTGCCCACTGTGAAATTCCGGAATCTTCTGTACCCACATAACAAATCCCCTTTACTTCGTCCCATCAAAGAAGTTGGTGACCCAGCCCTCCGTCTCAAAGCGGAAGAACTGGTCGGGGCCAAGCTGAAGCTGCCCTTCCCGGCGGAGCACAGGCACCACTGTAAAGCCCCAGCGGTCTTCATCCGCCAGGATGAAAAATTTCAGCTCCCGGTCCACAATATCGTCCAAATCATCCTGGCGGATCTGGCCGCTGTACCGGGCCACGATCTCCTCGGCCTTCTGGTTTTTGAATTTGTCCGGGTCGCAGGAGCAGTTATAAATATACCGCTGCCGCCCCTCCAGATCCTTCAGGTAGAGCTTCAGAGTCAGGTCAGCCATATTGCGGGAGATAAACCCGCGGATGTTCTCCCGATCCAGGCTGTGGATCAGTGTGACTTCCTGATTGGTGTGCGTAAAGGCAGTGACTACATAGGGGAACGCCGCCTGCTCGTGGGTGATCTTCACATCCGCGTAGCCAAACATTTTATCCTTCAGGTACTCAATGGCTCCGTTCAGACAGATCAGCTTCAGCTCATAGTCATGCTCCTGGCCCTGGTCGCTGCGGGAGGACTTGATTATTTTTCCAGGAATAAATTCCTTCAGGGCGTCCCGGAAAATGTCGATCTTACAGGACTGCCCTGTGAGGCGCAGGATGCTGTACTCCGGCAGCTCGTTCTCCTGATAGGGCCCCTCCATGAACTGGCGCACGATGCCGTAAATATCGGCTCTCAGGAGAAGATTCAGCGCGTAGATGTTGATATAGGCGGTGGGCACATCCTTGAGCACCTTCAAGACGCCGTCCTGGAAGGCCGACAGCTTCCAGCGGTCCACCAGCATACATTCCGTGGCGGTCTCGTGGAGCGGCACACTGGAAACCGCCATGCGCAGGACGTTGGCGTGGCTGTAAAAGCTGGTCTTGATCCGCTCCGCCGTTTCAAAGAGGAAATAGAAGTTGTTTTTGACCGCGTAGTAGTCCGCCCGGCTCTTATGCTCGTAGTCCCGGAAGCGGGTGGGGATCACCCGCTCCGCCTGGGCGTACGCCTGATCCAGCCCGGCGTAAACGCTGTCGGTGCCCAGCCGGTCTACGGTGCGGAACACGTCGAGGTCAAAGGCCCGGATCAGCGTGTCCACATCGGGCAGCTCCTCGCTGCTCAGCTGGCGGGCCATCGCCAGCTTCAAAAGCTGCATCACCCGGTAGGTCAGGTTGTTGCCGCCGAAATCCGTGTTGCCGTTTTCATAGGCCGTCGCAATGTCGATCTGGTAGGCCACCCGGCGGTCGGTGATCCGAAACCGGCAGGAGGAGAGGTCGGTGGTGCCGCCGCCGCAGTCGATGATCAGCGCACGGTATGTCTCGCCATCCTGATACTGCTTCTCCTTGATCAGAGTGGAAATCGTATTGTAGAGGACCGCCACCCCTTCATCCAGCATATTTTCGCTCTCCAGGCGGTAGTCCGGCAGGATCTCCTGAAACAGCTTGACGAAGAGCGGCTTCTGCTTCACCGGCGCGGAGATATGGATGGACTTGAAGCTGCACTTGAATCTCTGGCTGGCGCACCCGATGACATACTCCAGATAGCTCCGGATGATCTCCTTGCGGGGGACAAAGCTGCGGTGTCCCTGGCGGTCCACCACCTCCTCCGTCCGGTCCGCGTCCCCCACCCAGCGCTTCAGGTCATAAAAGACGCAAAAGCCCTCGTCGATATAGCTCAGATGGAACAGGCGGTTGGCCTCATAGCCGAATTTATACTGCACATCCTGCCCGTTCACCCCCACCACGGCCACGGCGCTGGGCAGGATCAGGGCGGCCTTGTCCTTGTGCTCCACATCCAGGTGGGGCACATAGTTGACCTGGTCCCGCTTGAGGAGCTGCGCGATCGGGTCGCCGGAGAGCTGTTCAAAATAGGCGCTGTCCAGATAGACACCCGCCGTGGTATTCGAGGAGCCGAAGTCGATGGCAAGCGGCATCCGGCTCTCCAGCAGCGGCCGCACCTCAAAATTCAGGACCGGGACCGTGCGGAAGCGCAGGTGGTCCGGCACGATGGAGGACTCCCCCCGATAGACGCGGTAGAGGAGGTCGGACTGCTGGCGGTCCATGCAGTAGAGGGAATAATTGCGGATCGTGGACTCCCGGCACTCCATCTCCGCGGATTTTGTGATGAACAGCTTTCCGGGCTCGCTCTGGTAGGTGCGGAGATTGAAAACAGCGCAAATCTCCCCGCCGCTGACCAGAAGGGCGTTGGTGTCCACCAGCTCCTGCATATACCCGATCGTATAGCGGTCAAAATACTCCACGGAGATGCCGTGATATACGATGAGCTTGGCGCAGCCCTGCAGCGCGGTGTCCACCAGGTCCAGCTTGGCGGTGGCAAGCAGGGACTCCAGACGCTCCAGGCCGTCCTCTGACGGCTCGGTAATGAACAGCCGGTCCGCACGCCCCCGGAAGCGCATGATCTCCCGGATGAGCACGTCCTTGTCCAGCGGCGCGTGGATGCCGTTGATGATGCGCTCCCGGTAGCAGATGTCCCGCAGCTGATAGGTCGTCATGAGCTCCAGCTCATCACGCGTATAGTAACGCAGTTCCGGCTTGGGCCCCGCGTTTCGGTTATATGTATAGGAATACTTGCTCAAATTCCCCACCGCCTCTGTCCGTTCTCAGTAGATTTCTATTTCATCAAATACCAGGGTGGCGTCCACATCCCAGACGCCGAAGTGCTTTGTCCAGAAAATCCGCACCTGATACTGCAGGGGGAGGAACAGGTCCTCCAGCATCTGCACGATCCGGCGGTCCG
>DBFWXD010000101.1:0-2711 GCA_048215895.1 Eubacteriales bacterium | reverse complement strand
CCATAGCAATCAGCTGCTCCTGGGTGGTGGGATCTGCAACACACTCCTCCAGCTTTTCCGTCAGCACATCTACAATCTCCTGAGGCGTATCCGGGTGGATATCCCAGCAGCGGGTCAGGCCAACCGTCACATCATATCCGCACTCCTTCAGTGTGGGGACATCGGGCCAAAAATCCAGGCGTTCATCTGCGCCGACGGCCAGAACTTTCAGCTCACCGGCATCTACGCTGGATTTCGCACCAGAGGCATAGGACTGATAGACCACCGCATGTCCACCCAGAACGGCCGCGCGGCTCTTGGAGGCATCATCGTAAGGCACATAATTAAAAGAAACCCCAGCAATGTCCCACAGATTCTGGGCATCCATTTCATTTTTTCCTCCCGCACCCACACAGGCCCAGTTGATACTGCCGTCCTCCTTCGCGGCAGCAAACAGGTCCTCAATCGTGTTATACGGCGAATCTGCGGTTACACAGATACAAAGCGGATCATATACAAAATTCCCCAGATAAACAAAGTCCTCATAATAGGGCTCATTTAGCTGACCGCTGACCAAGGAAGCTGCCATAACCTCAGGAGAATGCATAAAGAGTGTATAGCCGTCGGTATAGTCGCCCTTCATATACTCGATAGCAGCCGCTGAATCACCCGTCGTATTTTGGATCGTTACTGTCCACCCAAACATTTCCTGCAGGCGGGTGGCAATTGTGCGCGCTGTCAGGTCGTGTTCCCCGCCAGCGGAGAAGGGCACAATTACGGTAATAGCCTTTTCCGGGTATCCATCTGCAGCTGAACTGCCGTCTCCGCTGGATTCGGTCGGTTTCGAACAACCGGCGGCACCGAGAAACAGGGCTGCTGCTAAACTAAGGGCCAAGAGTTGCTTCTTCATTGTAATTCTCCTTTTCATTCAGATATAGTGGTTTTCTATCCGCAGCGTTTACGCTGCATTTTCTCATGTGATCAGGCCCAGAAACCCTCCGGAAGCCGTACTCCCAGCAGAGAGCCGAAAAGATACTGCACAACAAAAACGGTAATAGCAGTAATTATGAGCCATATGATGATCTCTTTGCACAGCACCTTGCCTTTTACTGTGCCGCCTCTTGCTTCTATTGTAAAGAAGGCCAGCAATGCAAACAGGAACAAAGCGGAACTGATCATAAAACCAAGATAATTCATTAGGAGCAAATAGAGCACAATGATACCCAGCGTTACACATACCCGTTTGGAAAGAATAGTTGCTGCCGCCTCCTGAGAACGCTTTCTGACGCTGCGGATAATTAAAAGCAGGGATAACAATGCCAAAATTCCAACCCAAAGCAGAATATAGGTATCTGCCCGTGCTAGAAAGTAGCTGGCTTTGGTATCTTGCATAATAAACGCATAGACAAAGCTGATGATGCTAAACGCCAAAAGAATCAGGCCCAAAATTAAGTCTTGTACCCACGCTTTCACAAAACCATCTCCCCTGCTATAAGGACATTACATACCGGGCGATTTCCTCTCCTGTTGCGAGCCAGATGTTTTTCCTTTTGATCTGCTCCAGCACTGTGTTCACCATAAACATGCGCCCCGGCGAGCCAATGGTTTGCGGTGTAAGAGAAAGCACATAGCAGTAGCCCATATCGTAGTCCGCATTCAACTCCCGTAGCCAGTTGTCCAAAACATCATCGTAAATTGCGATACGCGCGTTTCCCGCCGGGAAGCTATCTCCCCAGGCCAGGTAAGGGAAATCAATCAGTTCCCACCTGGTGGGGATTTCAATCATATCCGCATATGCCCCTGACCCAGGAATTCGATATGGAATATCATGGTCAAAAAAGGAATTGTCATACAGGAATCCGGCCTGTTGAATCAGCGTAAGGGTCTCTTCCGTACACCCTCCCTCCGGCAGGCGAAAGCCAACAGGCATCCTGCCAATCGTCTGTTCGATCGCTTTTGCTCCCCGGTTTAATACACTTTGTTGCTGTTCCTTAGACAGTCCACCAAAGTCCTCATGCCGATACCCATGCAGTGCAATCTCATGCCCTGCCTCCGCAATCTCCTTTAGCTGTTCTGGATAGGTCTCGGCAAAAATTCCGGGCGCAAAAAAGGTGGCTTTTACCTGAAATCGATCCAGTGCCTCCAGAATTCGATTTATACCACGTCGAGGCCCGTATTCGCCCATTGAGCGATGCTTGGGTGTATCGTATTTTTCCGGGTCCATTCCAAGCCAGATAAATTCCGCATCCAGCATGATACAAATCATCGCCGCCGCTTGGTGCCCGTGCGGCCATACAATTTCTTTTTTCACGTGATCACCTCCTACCGTATCTGTATTAATAGTGTGTTTTCCACCAATTTGCAATTTCGATGCCAGTCGCAAACCAGACATCGCCCTTCGCCAGCATTACATCCAGTAATTCTTCCAACATCTGCGCTCTGCCCGGAATCCCAATAATCTGTGGGTGAAGCATGAACGTCATGCAGCCACCTTCAGCATAGTAACCCTCAAATTCGTGCTTCCAGTTTGATAATACACCGCGGTAGCTTGAAATTCTATCCTGTCCTTTAGGCTGAGGTGGTTGAAAGCTGTAAACAAATGCGGGATAGTCATCCAATTCCCAACGAGCAGGTATTTCAATAAAATCTGACTTTTTACCCTGGAAACACATACGATAGGGCCTGTCATCCCCGCGCATCGAACTGGAATATTGAAATCCTAATTGTTCATG
>DBFWXD010000100.1:0-5308 GCA_048215895.1 Eubacteriales bacterium | reverse complement strand
GAAGCTCCGGGACGTGCCGGCGCAGGGCAGCGGCGGTGTGCTCCTCCAGAGAGAAGTCCAGCTGCGCGGCCAGACGAAGCCCCCGGAGGGGGCGCAGAGCGTCCTCGGAAAAGCGCCGGTCCGGCTCACCCACGCAGCGGATGAGGCGATGTTCCAGGTCGGAGCGGCCGCCGAACAAGTCCACCAGTCCCTCCTCGCCCCAAGCCATGGCGTTAATGGTAAAGTCCCGCCGGGCCAGGTCTTGGGAGAGGTCGTCGGTGAAGGTGACCTTGTCCGGGCGGCGGTGGTCGGTGTAGTCCCCCTCTTTCCGGAAGGTGGTCACCTCCAGAGGGAGACCGTCGGAGAGGACGGTGATGGTGCCGTGCTTGAGGCCGGTTTCTACACAGCGCAGGTCCGCGCACAGCTCCAGCACCTGCTGGGGCAGGGCGGCAGTTGCAATGTCATAGTCGTGGAGGGGGATCGACAGCAGGCTGTCCCGTACGCAGCCCCCCACCAGCACGGTGCGAAATCCGGCTTTATTCAGTCTGTTTACCACTGCCAGTGCCCTGGGGTCAAAGTCCGGCATATCCCTCACCTCCCTCTTTTCCTTTTTATCCTACCAGACCGGGGAAATGAATGCAAGGAAAAGGGGCAAAATGTCCGCCTTTTTCCCTGCGGCCCTTGCAATCGAGACGGGATTCTTGTATAATATTCCGGAATCGTTTTATCTGAAACCCTTTGGGGTCAACTATACAGGAAAGTGTGATTCAAATTGAAGTACGATTTCACCGCCATTGAAAAAAAGTGGCAGACTCGTTGGAAGGACGAAAAGACCTTCGCCTGCCAGACTGGTGACACCTCCAAGCCCAAGTTCTACGGCCTGGTGGAGTTCCCCTATCCCTCGGGCAACGGCCTGCATGTGGGCCACGCCCGGCCTTATACCGCCATGGACGTGGTGGCCCGGAAGAAGCGTATGGACGGCTATAACGTCCTGTTCCCCATCGGCTTTGATGCCTTCGGCCTGCCCACGGAGAACTACGCCATCAAAAATCATATTCATCCTGCCAAGGTGACGAAGGACAACATCGCCAACTTCACCAAGCAGCTGCATATGCTGGGCTACTCCTTTGACTGGGACCGCGTGGTGGACACCACCGACCCCAGCTACTACAAGTGGACCCAGTGGATTTTCCTCCAGCTCTATAAGCACGGCCTGGCCTATAAGACCACCATGCCCGTGAACTGGTGTACCTCCTGTAAGTGCGTGCTGGCCAACGAGGAGGTTGTGGAGGGCGTGTGTGAGCGCTGCGGCGCCCCCGTCATCCGCAAGGAGAAGAGCCAGTGGATGCTGAAGATCACCGCCTATGCCCAGCGGCTCATTGACGATCTGGACGGCCTGGACTTCATCGAGCGGGTGAAGATCCAGCAGCGCAACTGGATCGGCCGGTCCACCGGCGCCGAGGTTACCTTTAAGGCCACCACCGGCGAGGACATCGTGGTCTTTACCACCCGTCCTGACACCCTGTTCGGTGCCACCTACATGGTGCTGTCCCCCGAGCATGAGCTGGTGAAGAACTGGCTGGAGAGCGGCAAGCTGAAGAACGCCGACCAGGTTGTGGCCTACCAGAAGGAGGCTGCCTCCAAGTCCGACCTGGAGCGTACCGAGCTCAACAAGGAGAAGACCGGCGTCTGTCTGGACGGCGTGAAGGGCGTCAACCCCGTCAACGGCAAGGAGATCCCCATCTTTATCTCCGACTACGTCCTGGCCACCTACGGCACCGGCGCCATCATGGCCGTGCCTGCCCACGATGACCGCGACTGGGAGTTTGCCAAGAAGTTCGGCTGCGAGATCATCGAGGTGGTCTCCGGCGGCGAGGATGTGCAGAAGGCCGCCTTCACCGCCAAGGACGAGACTGGTATTCTGGTCAACTCCGACTTCCTCAACGGCCTGACCGTAAAGGATGCCATCCCCGTCATCACCAAGTGGCTGGAGGAGAAGGGCATCGGCGAGGCCAAGGTCAACTACAAGCTGCGCGACTGGGTGTTCTCCCGCCAGCGCTACTGGGGCGAACCCATCCCCATGATCTGGTGTGACAAGTGCGGCTGGCAGCCTGTGTCCGAGGATCAGCTGCCTCTGCTGCTGCCCGAGGTGGAGAGCTATGAGCCCACCGACGACGGCGAGTCCCCCATCTCCAAGATGACCGATTGGGTGAATACCACCTGCCCCTGCTGCGGCGGTCCTGCCAAGCGCGAGACCGACACCATGCCCCAGTGGGCCGGCTCCAGCTGGTATTTCCTGCGGTATATGGACCCCCACAACGACAAGGCCCTGGCCTCTAAGGAGGCTCTGGAGTACTGGAGCCCCGTGGACTGGTACAACGGCGGCATGGAGCATACCACCCTGCACCTGCTGTATAGCCGGTTCTGGCACAAGTTCCTCTATGACATCGGCGTGGTGCCCACCAAGGAGCCTTATCAGAAGCGTACCTCTCACGGCATGATTCTGGGTGAGGGCGGCGAGAAGATGTCCAAGAGCCGCGGCAACGTGGTCAACCCCAACGACATCATCGACCAGTACGGCGCGGATACCATGCGCACCTATATCATGTTCATTGGCGACTTTGAGAAGGCCGCTGCCTGGTCTGCCAACGCTGTGAAGGGCTGTAAGCGCTTCCTGGACCGCGTGTGGAACCTGGCCACCGAGCAGGAGCACGTGGGGGAGGAGTACTCCCAGGCCAACGAGCAGGCCGTCCACAAGGCCATCAAGAAGGTGTCTGAGGACATCGAGGCCATGAAGTTCAACACCGCTATCGCCACCCTGATGGCTCTGGTCAACGACTTCTACGCCAACGGCGCCAGCCGCGGCGACATGAAGGCCCTGCTGCTCATGCTCTCTCCCTTTGCCCCTCATATGTGCGAGGAGCTGTGGGAGATGGCCGGTTACGGCGGACAGGTGTGCCTCCAGGCCTGGCCTGAGTACGACGAGAGCAAGACTGTCACCTCCACCGTTCAGATGGCCGTTCAGGTCAGCGGCAAGGTGAAGGCCAACATCGTGGTTTCTGCCGATGCCTCCGACGAGGAGATCGTTGCTGCCGCTCTGGCCGAGCCCAAGGTGGAGAAGCTGGCTCAGGGCATGACCCTGGTGAAGTCCATCGTGGTCAAGGGCAAACTGGTGAGCCTGATTTTCAAGCCCCAGGCCTAATTTACACCACGTTCATAATTCTCCCCTTGACACCGGGACAGAAAACGAATATAATACCACTGTTAAAGCCATAAAGATGGCCCTTACGCGAGCCGGGATCATCCCGCCGCGCCGGAGGGAGGGAAATATAATGTCGGAAGTCCGTGTAAGAGAAAACGAGTCTCTGGAGAGCGCTCTGAAGCGCTTCAAGCGCAGCTGCGCCAAGTCCGGAGTGCTGGCCGAGGTCCGCAAGCGTGAGCACTACGAGAGTCCCAGTGTGAAGCGCCGCAAGAAGTCCGAGGCTGCCCGCAAGAACCGTAAGAAGTTCTATTAAGACACCAAACCGCCGCGGCGTAACCCGCCGCGGCGGTTTCATCCCTTGCAAGACTTGCAAGAAAATTTGGACGTTTCTCTTGACAAATGCCACCTGTGGTGGTAAGATAACAGGCGTCTCTGATTTGGAGAAAAGTCGGAGAGATGTCCGAGTGGTTTAAGGAGCTGGTCTTGAAAACCAGTGACTCGCAAGAGCCGTGGGTTCGAATCCCACTCTCTCCGCCACTTTTTCTCTCAACAATTTCATCGTCCATCCGTAGACTTACAGCCATGCAGAAGTACCCAAGTGGCTATAAGGGGCTCCCCTGCTAAGGGAGTAGGCGGGTAACACCGTGCGGGGGTTCGAATCCCCCCTTCTGCGCCAGCTCGTCGCAAGCGATCATCGCTTGCGACGAGTTTTTATTTTGCCCTGCTTTTCTCAAAAAATAAAAGCGGGTCGGGAAAGAAAACGGCTGGATTTTGGAAAAAGTCACAATTACGAAGGGGCGTTTTTCTGTGCTATGATAAGCGGGTTGCCACGGAAATGATTCGGATGGAAAGGAAAAAGAAGTATGCCTCATAATAAGCGAGAGAGTTTGATTTACACGGTGATCATGTGTTTTGTGATGGTGCTCTGGATGAGCGTCTACAATGTTGCCTTGCAGTATGGTACCCTCAATTTGGAAGTGCTGATTGCGGCTTGGATCGGCTTTCCCATTGCCTATGTATTTGCCATGTGCTGCGACTGGTTTTTAGCCTCCAAAGTCGCCAAGGGCATTGCCTTCGGCTATCTGGTGAAGCCCCAGGACAGCGAGCTGAAAAAGATCATCTGTGTCTCGGGAGGCATGGTGGTGGTTATGGTAATCATCATGTCTCTGTACGGCGCCTGTGAGGGGGCGTTCCACACCGGGAACTGGAGTGCGGTTCCTGTGAACTGGATGCTCAATATCCCCAGAAATTTCATTATGGCACTGCCCCTCCAGTTTTTTATTGCTGGCCCTCTGGTGCGCCGGGTCTTTCGGGCCCTCTTTCCTGTGGGGAAGGTCTTGACCTAAAAGCTCCGACAATCTGTCGTAACAAGATACGTTGACTGCCGTAAACCACTGGGTTTACGGCAGTTTTCTTTTCTTGACACCTCTTTTGGAAAGGTGCCCGCGGGAGAATACCGGCATCGGTTTGTGAGGATGGTTTTGGCAGCGATTCTGATGTTGGCAGGCGGAATCTCCCGGGAAGAATTAAGAGTTATTCAGAATTTTTTTATGATATCCGGCGATTCTCTGTGTTATACTCAACACAAAAGATGGAAAGGGTTTCGTTTTTGTGCCCTGGAAAGGAGAATCCGCAATGGATTTTGTATTCCAAATTTCTCCCTACTCTGATCCGTCGTTGCCCCAGCAGGTGAGCCATGCTCTGGAGAAGCGGACAGAATTGCGCGCGAGGGAACAGTTTCCAAAGCTGTGGCGTGTAACAGACAATTTGAACCGGAAACACGAAGGAAAGGCGCTTTCCAACGGCGGGCGTGTACGATACCGGATTTACGGAATTTTGCTGATTGTGATGGGGGTCATTCTGTTGGTTCCGGGGCTCATGGACCCGAAACAGATGCTGGTTCCCCTGGTGGCCGGAGCTATCGGGATTTTGGCTGGTATATTTACGTTATGGACCGTCAGTGGAAGTCAAGTACAGAGCAAGCGCTTTGATCAGGCGGCGGAGAAGCTGCTGAAGGGCTTTGAGGCGCCCCCTGCGGCGCAGGTCCGGTTCACGCCGGGAGGCATGGAGATCGCAGGAAAACCGGCCGCTGCTTACCCGGATGTGGACTTTGCGGCAGAGACAGAG
>DBFWXD010000010.1:0-5888 GCA_048215895.1 Eubacteriales bacterium | reverse complement strand
GTTCAGACATAGTCAGGAACGGCGCGGCAGTTCCGGATGCTGGATGGAATGTCGGGCGACCGTCTTCAGCCGCTCCGGCTTGCACCGGCGCACATCGCGCAAATAGATCGCGTGATGGAACCTGCCTTCTCCGAAATCCTCCTCATAGCCCTGCTGCCTGGCGTATTCTCCCATGGCCGTCTTTCCTGTTTTTCTGTATTATAGCACAGGAAGATGTGAAATAAATTAGGGCTTGTATTTTATTGCTATCCGTGCTACAATGAGGCCACAATTACAGGGGAGCTCATGTTGTGGGCTGAGAGGAAGTCATCAAACTTCGACCCTTTCACCTGATGCGGATAATGCCGCCGTAGGAAGTCATACACAAGGATTTTTTACAGGAGGCATCCGAACGGTTGTCTCCTGTTTTTGTTTGGAAAGGACGTGATCGGCACCCGCGCAGCGGCGCGGCAGACGAAGGGGAGCGCCTTGGTCTGATGAGAGCGATGGGAAGCCGTGTTCCGGCGTGAGAGGAGGCCAGCGAGCCTCGACCGGCCTGCGATAAAACGCAGGGAGACAAGTTACAACTACAAACTTAAGGGAGCTTGCAGCAGCAGGCTGAGAGGAGGGTGTTGTTCCCTCGACCTTACCTGATTTGGATAATGCCAACGTAGGGACGAATCCAGCATAGATTCAGCCGTGGAGTATCAGTTGGTATTCCATGGCTTTTGTTTTGCCGCAGGCTCCCGCACCGGAACAAGGAGGAACATATGAACGCAAGTATCGCAATTCAGGTATTACCCAAGGTGGCAACCAGCGAAGAAACCGTCCGCATCGTGGACGAAGCGATTGCCTACATCAAGAGTTTTGGTCTGCACACGGAAGTCGGCCCCTTTGAAACCACCATCGAGGGTGACTACGACACGCTGATGGAGATCGTCAAAGGCTGTTCTCAGATCTGCGTGAAGGCTGGCGCTCCCAGTGTCATGACTTATGTGAAGATCAACTACGCTCCCGCAGGCGTCCTCACCATGGAAGAAAAAACAGCCAAGCACAGGGAGGCAGCCGTATGAAGCACATAGCCACCCGCAAGCTGGTACTGACGGCCATGATGGCCTGCCTTGCTTTTGTTCTTAACACGTTTGTTTACTTTCCGGCTATGGCACCCTTCCAGCATTTCGTGGATGTGGTGGCTGCCGCATTTCTCGGGCCCTGGTACGCCTGTGCCGCGGCGTTTCTTTGCGGTGTCATGCGCATGATGAGCGGGCGCACCATTCAGGCCGTTGCCGGCGCTGTCTTCGGCCCCATCCTGGGAGGCTTGCTGTATCGCAAAACCAAAAGCATTTGGTTGACCTTTGTGGGGGAAGTCATCGGGACCGGTATTATCGGCGCGCTGGTATCCTATCCCCTGATGAAGTGGTTCTATGCTCTGGACGCGCAGCAGTGGTACTACTATGTGCCGTTCTACACCCCTTCTGCCGTGGTGGGCGGAGCCATGGGCGTGGCAGTTCTGCTGATTCTGAAGCGCGGCGGTGTTCTGTCCCGTATGCAGGCGCAGCTCAGCGAATGAGGAGGAGCTTGTATGGAATGTCATGAAATGTTAGGTGCGGTACGGGAGCGGAACCCTCTGGTACAGTGCATCACCAATTTTGTCACGGTCAATGACTGCGCCAACATCCTGCTGGCGGCAGGGGCCTCTCCCACCATGGCGCAGGACATCCGTGAGGTGGAGGAAGCAGTTGCCAGAGCCAACGGCCTGGTCTGTAATCTGGGGGCCATTGATCTGGTGGACTCCATGATTCTGGCCGGAAAGCGGGCCAACGAGCTGAACATCCCGGTTGTGCTTGACCCTGTGGCTGCGGGAGGAACCACTCTGCGGCGGCAGCTGTCCGCCAAACTGCTGGACGAGGTTCACTTCTCTGCCATTCGGGGCAACGCCTCAGAAATTAGGGCACTGGCAGGACAAGCCAGCCTGGGCAGTGGTGTGGATGTGGCTGCGTGGGATGCGATCACCCCGGAAAACCTGCCGCAGTCTGTGGCGCTGACGGCTGACCTGGCTCGGAGAACCAGATCCGTCATTGCTGTGTCCGGCGTGATGGATGTGGTGTCGGACGGAACACAAACCCTGTTGCTGCATAACGGATGTTCTACCATGGCCCGCATCACCGGAAGCGGCTGTATGCTGACCACTTTGATCGGTGCCTTCTGCGCCGCTGCGCCGGAACATCCCTTTGAAGCCACCTGTGCTGCCATGGCAGCGATGGGCATCTGCGGAGAAATCGCAGAGGAAAAACGGCTGCAGAACAAAACCGGCAACGCTACCTTCCGCACCGACCTGATCGATGCCGTCTTTAACCTGACCGAACAAGAACTGAAGGAGAGGATTCGATATGAAGTTTACAAAGGATGAGATCCGCAAGGCCATGCTGCTCTATGCCGTCACGGATCAGATGTGGCTGAAAGAGGGTGAAACGCTTCCTTGCGTTGTGGAGGAGGTCTTGAAAAACGGCGCGACCTTCCTTCAGATCCGGGAAAAGGATTTGGCCCCGGATGCCTTTGAGGCAGAGGCAGAGAAACTGAAAACGCTGTGCGCACACCACGCAGTTCCCTTTGTGGTAAATGACAGCGTGGAGATCGCACTGCAATGTGATGCAGACGGAGTTCATGTTGGTCAGTCCGACATCAAGGGACGGGATATTCGCTCCATCATCGGTCCGGACAAAATCCTCGGCATTTCCGCAGGCACCGTGGAGGAAGCCATCGCAGCAGAGAAAGCCGGAGCCGATTACATCGGCGTAGGTGCTATTTTCGGAACCAGCACCAAGAAAAACGCCCGCAGCATGACCATGGAGCGCTTGAAAGAAATCGTGTCCTCTGTGTCCATTCCCGTCGTCGCCATCGGCGGCATCAGCACAGAGAATATCCTGCAGCTCTGCGGCAGCGGCGTGGACGGTGTGGCTGTGGTTTCCGCCATCTTTGCGGCAGAAAACCCCGGCAAGGCTACTGCAAATCTGCTGAAGCTGGCCAAAGAAGTGGTGGCCTCCAATGGATAAGCGTTTTGCCATCTTTGATATGGATGGTACACTGGTGGATTCCATGGTTTACTGGAAGCATCTGGCTGCGGAGTTTCTGGAAAGCAAGGGGGTCCAAACCATAGCAACGGATATTCTGGAACGAATCAAACCCATGACCATGACAGAATCCGCCTCTCTGTTTATCGAGGAATACGGTTTCCGCGACACTGCTGAAAGCATTGCCGCGGAAATGAACACCATGATGGACGAGCATTACCGCAAGGATATTCCGCTCAAGCAAGGCGTGTCTGCTTATCTGGAAGCGCTGCACAAAAAAGGCGTTGTCATGTGCGTGGCCTCTGCCACAGCGGAAGAACTGATGGATGCCTGCCTGACACGTCTGGGGGTTGCACACTACTTTTCGTTCCTGCTCTCCTGTGAAACAGTGGGTGCCGGCAAAAATCATCCAGATGTGTACCTGGAAGCCGCAAAGCGGTTAGCCGCGCAGCCGAAGGACATTGCCGTTTTTGAGGATGCCCTTTACGCGGCAAACACGGCCAAGCAAGCAGACTTCTATACCGTTGCCGTCCGTGACGACAGCAACCAACCTCACTGGGAGTCCCTGACCGCTTTGGCAGACGAGGCAATCCTTGACTGGCCGACAGCGGCGCAGACACTATAAATCTCGGGGGAATGTTCCCCCGCGGCGCATTGGGGGCACCACCTTACGCCGCGTAAGAAAACGATGCTGAAAGAAAGAAAGGAGTCTTAAACGTGAAAACAGCATTGACCATTGCAGGCAACGACTGCAGCGGAGGCGCCGGGATTCAGACCGACATCAACACCATAACCGCAAACGCTCTTTACGCCATGAGGGCCGTCACGACCAATCTTCCCCAAAGATTTACCCGTTCCGAATCTGCCGCCTTCGACTTGCGGAGTAAGTACGCAAGGGAGGTGCGGTAAAATGGAAGAAAAACGCACCTCTGTTTTTGAGAACGGACTGATTTGGTTTGGAGCCGCTGTCTCCATTGCTGAAATCCTGACCGGTACCTATTTTGCCCCTCTCGGCATCACAAAGGGCTTGCTTGCAATATTGATCGGTCATGTCATCGGCTGTACCATGCTCTTCTTTGCGGGATTGATCGGCGGAAACGTACGCAAAAGTGCCATGGAAACGGCCAAAATGAGCTTTGGCAGCAAAGGCGCTTTGCTTTTCTCGACGCTGAATATCATTCAGCTTGTGGGTTGGACAGCGATTATGATTTATGACGGCGCACTGGCAGTCAACGGTATCTTTGATATTGGAAACTGGATTTGGTGTGTCGTGATTGGAGCGCTGATCGTGCTTTGGATCATGATCGGCATTGAAAACCTGGGAAAAGTCAACACTGTCGCCATGGGGGCATTGTTTGTCCTGACGATTATTCTCAGCTTTGTGATTTTCGGGAAAGGGAGTGCATGGAACGTCGGCGGCGAGGGGATGACCTTTGGTGCTGCGGTGGAGCTTTCTGTCGCAATGCCGCTGTCCTGGCTGCCGCTGATCAGCGACTATACCAGGGAGGCAAAGAAGCCCGTCAAAGCTACGGCAGTCAGCGTTGTCACATATGGTGTGG
This sequence comes from Eubacteriales bacterium, assembly GCA_048215895.1. Taxonomy (GTDB): domain Bacteria; phylum Bacillota; class Clostridia; order Oscillospirales; family Oscillospiraceae; genus Lawsonibacter. The sequence continues at coordinate 1,279 of DBFWXD010000010.1, read as the reverse complement.
TCAGCTGCTGGATGTATCTGATCGGCATGGGGGCCGCCATCTTCACCGGTGAATCCGATATTGCACAGATCATGGTGAAAGCGGGTCTTGGCATTGCAGGACTTTTGATCATCGTATTTTCTACGGTTACAACTACCTTCCTCGATGCGTATTCTGCTGGTGTTTCCAGTGAATCGTTGTCATCCAAAATAAACGGCAAGTGGTTTGCTGTGGCAGTAACCATCGTGGGTACAGTTGGTGCGGTCTTCTTGCCCCTGGCTGATGTAACCGATTTCCTGTATTTTATCGGTTCCGTATTTGCGCCGATGATCGCCATCCAAATTGCAGACTTCTTTATTCTGAAACAAAACAAGCAGACAAGTGCATTCAACGTCTGCAATCTGATGATCTGGTTTGTAGGCTTTGTGGTTTACAGACTCCTGATGAGAGTCGATATTATTGTCGGAAACACACTGCCCGATATGCTGATCACAATTGCGCTCTGCGTTGTAGTCAGCAAGATAAGAAAAAGTCAGAAATGAGCGGAAGGAAATGAACCGCTGTGTAATTGTCGGCGGTACGGATATCAACCATGAACAGCGCTAGGAGGAACATGTGTCCGGCAAGATCGGCAATGCCCGGTTTGCCAACCTGTCCAAGCGGTATGAACAGGAGCAAGGTGCTGCGGCTGGAGCTGAAAAAGCTGGAAGATAAACGGATGGATGTGGACGCCTTCCTGGAACCGGTGCAACGCTACACCGACGCCACCCCCATCACCAAGCGCATATCTACCGAGCTCATTCTGTACATCGCGTTTTATCCGAGGCGTATACATTGATTTTATGTTGCTATACAAAGAACAGGCCCTCTGAATCGAAATGTTTCAGAGGACCTGTTCTTATTTTTAAATTTCGTTGTGTTCTAATATAGACATCATTTTATCCCATAGAACCAACTAGATTTTTACCAGCTTACAAGCAACCGTCGTTCAAATCCGGGAAAGGAGCTCCTCTTTCTTCGCATCATATTCTTCCTGGGTAATGGCTCCCATGTCTTTCAGTTTGGCCAGCTTTTCAATTTTGGCAAATACATCTGCATCGGGTTCTACAGTGGTCGGTGCAGACAATTCGTTTTTACTCTTCTTGCTCCTTGCAAACATGCTGCCTAGTCCATCCCCCAGGTTCTTCACACTCTTTGCTGCGCGGTCTTTTACGGAGGTCTTCCCCATATTATTATCCAAAGAACTTCTGTCGGCCATACTCTGAATTTCTTCATAATCGGTCAAAATTTCTTCTTCGGA
>DBFWXD010000001.1:0-10412 GCA_048215895.1 Eubacteriales bacterium | reverse complement strand
ATCCCATGCTTCTATGCCGGTATTTTCCTCCAGGACTATTTCCGGGGACAGCGATACCGTCTGCTTGATGATAATATCGGCGGAGAGCTTATCCCGAACAGACTGATACACGCCCTGCAAATCAACGCCAGCCTGGTCGATTTTGTTGATAAAGATAACGGTGGGAATGTTCATTTTCCGCAGGGCATAGAACAGAATACGGGTCTGGGCCTGCACACCATCTTTAGCGGAGATCACCAAGATAGCCCCATCTAAAACAGCCAAAGAGCGGTACACCTCCGCCAAAAAATCCATGTGGCCGGGCGTATCCACTATGTTGACTTTACATCTGTGCCACTGGAAGGAAGTGACTGCCGCTTGAATGGTAATCCCACGCTGCCGCTCCAGCAGCATGGTGTCCGTCCTCGTTGTCCCTTTTTCGACGCTCCCCGGTTCTGAAATGGCTCCGCTGGCATATAGCAGGCTCTCTGTCAAGGTCGTCTTTCCAGCGTCTACATGGGCAAGAATCCCAATATTGATAATGTTCATGTCTATCCTCCATGCAAGGCCCAAATGGGCGCAAAAATCCCCAGCGGCTAATACTTTTACCGCTGGGGATCATGACTTCGGACACACAAAAACACACACGGCTTACATAAGCTGCTGTCCGTCACGATATTTGCTTAAAAGGCAAAAGTATTCTTAAATTGGGTACAAAAACCAAGCCCCTGCAAGGGGCAAGCATTTTTGCGCCCATTATCAAATTTTATTTAAGAATACCTTGCCGCATATTTGGTAGACTCCTCAAATCAGGATAATAACAGTATATCATAGTACGCTCTAAAAAGCAAGAAATTATTTTACCCGATTCCACAAATAAAATCGGAGGGTATTCACTGAAATACCTTCCGGTTTTGGTGATTATCGTGCGCCTACCCTTGTTTTTTGCCTTGCGGCCCGTTTCCGTTCCTTTTCGGCCTGTTCCTGCTGGTAAGCTGCCTCTAATATTCTGTCCGCTTGTTCCAGACCAATGGCCCGCCTGACCCGCTCGTAGTCCCTGACCTTTCCCTTTAGACTGTCTCTCTCGGCGCAGACCTCGTAAATCCTTTCTGACAAAGAACTGTTTTTGCTGACCTCCCGGCCATAGTCCGCTTGTAGCCGCTCAAATTTGGATTTGAGGTCGAGATAGGCCCGGTAGACCGAGCGCAGCACCTTGACGATCTTCGCCCAAAGAGGCTTGGCCTTTTTCTCCCGGTAGGACTTGGCGCTCTCCAGCGGCCCCGGCTCTGGTAAGACTTCCTCTGGGTCTGCCGAAAACTCCGCCGCCAGCCGTTCCATGTTCTTTACTGCCGGGGCCAACTCCTTCAACCGCTGTTCCTGCCCCGCCACCTCTTTTTGCTTCTTGGCCTTGAACTTATCCAGTTGGGCGATCTCCTTGGCCCTCTGCTCCTTTTTGTAGTCCAGCACAGACAGGTGCTGGTCGTGGGTGCCCTTGTCCTCCCACTCTATCCCGTGGCGCTCCATCACGGCGGCAAGCTGTTCCTTTTCAGAGCGTACCCACTGGCTCCATTCTGTGTCCCCTCTGGTGCCGCCCTTGAAACCCTGGGCCGCTAACGCCTGTTTAAGTGATACCCTGGTGTCCAGACCCCGCTTGCTGCCGGTGGTGAACGGCACAAAATCAATGTGCAGATGGGGTGTGGCCTCGTCCATGTGGAGGTGAGCCGAGAACACCCGAAGCTGGGGGTTGCGCTCTTGAAAGCCCCTCATGTACTCGTCCAGCACCGCCGCCGCAAGCTGGCCGTCCTCGCTGCCAGCACTCATGTCGTCCTTGTTGCCCACTTGCAGGATGATTTCGTGGAACGGCTTTTCCTGCTTACTGGAGCGTATCTTCTCATAGTAGTTCTCAATCCTGCGGTCTGCCCTGGTCTGCTTGTCGTTGTACCGCTTGAGGGCCTCGTCAAACATCTCATGAAAAACTGCCTTGATATTTTCCTGGCAGTAGGTTATATTCAAATGGGAGCGTTCCGGGTCGGTGTTCTTGGCGTTGAACTTCCTGCTGTTGTGGTTCACCGAGCCTTGCCCCACCATCGCACTAATCGTCCTTTTCAAATCAACACTCCTTTCGCCGCGCCAGCGGCGGCCTTTGTTACTTTCTGCGAAAGTAACGCAAAAGCACTTTTGACAGCCTGTCGGCCATCAAAAGCGCATTTGCGCCCTACGGGGTGGAATGGGGGCTTTGCCCCCGCCGTCTGCGGACGGCTCCCCCAGCAGGGCCGCCCTTTGAAAAGGTCACCCTGCACCCCGCCTAAACTTTGCCACTCGCCGGTGGGCAGGTGGGAAAGGCACGGCCTTTCCCACCACCCGGCAAGTGTTCTCCGTGGGCCAAAAGTCAAGGGGTACGGGTTGTATTGCCTTGCGGCAATCTCCACCCGCAGGTATGCCCCCTTGACTTTTGACCCCGCTCCCCGTGACGGCCGTGACGACCGTGACAATGTTTCAGACACCGCCCCCGCCCTCAAAAAGCCGTCACAGCCGTCACGGTCGTCACGCCTGGGACGGTTCCAGCGTCAGGCTGATACTTCTCCCGGCGTGGCTCCTGCTGTTCTCATAGCGGATGTGGTAGTCTGTCAGCAGCTTCCCGGCCCGGACATTCAGCCGCATTGCCAAGGCGTTGGGCTTCATGTCGGTCTGGAGCGCCGCCGCCAGTTCCGTGGCCGTCCCTCCCCAGGAGGGGCTTTCCGCCGTCACAAGGGCGGCTACGGCCTCCAGCACCGGGTCGGGCGGCTCTGTCCATGCCTCCGTTTCCGTACGCTCCAGCGTCCATATCAGCCGTTCCTTGTCCTTGGTAAGATAGAATCGCTGGTCTTGCTGGTCACGCCCGGCCACGTCCAGAACGGCACTGCCATCTGTCCGCTTCTCCTTTTGAAGAAGAAAGGCCCCGTCCGCCGCTCCCAGCAGACCGTTGGTGCCGGAGATCATATCGAATTTGTCATCTGCCTGTTGCTTTCGAGTGTGGTGTACCAGCAGGAGGCAGACGCCGCAATCATCGGCAAGGCGTTTCAGCTTGCCCACTACCTCGTAATCGTTGGCGTAGCTATACTTCTCACCGCCAGCCTCCCGTATCTTCTGGAGGGTGTCAATGATAATCAGCTTGGTGTCCGGGTGTTCCCGGACGAACTTCTTTAGCTGTTCTTCCAGGCCAACGCCAAGCTGCTTTGCGTAGACCGCAAAGAGCAGATTGTCGGTGCCCTCTGTGCCGAACATTCGGTACAGCCGCCCCTGCAAGCGGCGGTGGTCGTCCTCCAACGCCAGATAGAGGACAGTCCCCTTGTGGACAGGGTAGCCCCACAGGGGGAGGCCCATGCTGACATGGTAGGCAAGCTGGGCCATCAGGAACGACTTGCCCACCTTGGGCGCTCCCGCAAAGAGGTACGTCCCCGGATAGAGCAGACCGTCAATAATAGGCGGTCTGCTCAGATACACATTCTGGTAAAGGTCATTCATGGAAACCGTATGGAGATAGGCTGGGTCGCTCTTGCGCCGCATATCCCGGAGCATTTCCTCCAAACTTTCCTCTTGGGGATTGTTTTCAGCCGTTCCCTCTGCTATACTTTGGGTAGTTGTTTGAGAATTGGGCTGTTCCCCGTCTGTTGGCGCAGACGGAATCGGGACAGTCCTTTTCGTCTCTCTGGAATCCATCAATCTATCAATCCTCCTTCATGCCGCCCAGCGTCACCGAGATAAGGTCAATGGTGGAGAGAAGTTCATCCCCCACGCCGCCCCCGGCCTCAATGAGCCGCAGTTCCTCCAGGACGGCGGCGAGTTGGTCACGCAGGGCCTTGTAGACCCTGGGATTGCCCTGCACCACCACGGCCCGGTCTAAGAGCCGTCGGGTGATGTAGTCCTGCTTGGTCAGCCCGGAGAGGCGGACGGCAATCTCAATCTGTTCATTTTCCTCCGGGGACACCCGGAACGCTATGGTCTTGCTTCTCCATCGGTTGTGGTTGTCGAGGTTCTTTACAGACATGATTTAAGCCCCCTTTCGCTCCATGTCCAGCTTGTCCGCCATCTCCGCCTGCCGGGTGGGGAACAGGTGAGCGTAGCGGTAGGTGATGTCGATACTTTCATGCCCCACCCGGTCAGCGATTGCCAGAGCCGTAAAGCCCATGTCAATCAGCAGGGAAATGTGGCTGTGTCGGAGGTCGTGAATCCTGATACGTTTGACCCCCGCCGCTTTCGCTCCTCTGTCCATCTCCCGGTGAAGATAGGATTTCGTCACCGGGAAAATACGGTCTGTCGGCTCTGCGGCATACAGGCTCTTGATGTAGTCCTCCATTTCTTCACAGAGGAAAGCGGGCATTTGAATGATCCTGTTGCTCTTGGCGGTCTTGGGGTCGGTGACTACATCCTGGCCCTTGATACGCTGATAGGATTTTGAGATGGAAACCGTCTGCTTCTCAAAGTCGAAGTCCCCAGGGGTGAGGGCCAGCAATTCCCCCTCCCGGATACCGCACCAGTAGAGCATTTCAAAGGCATAGTAGGATAGGGGCTTGTCCATCATAGCGTCAGCAAATTTCAGATACTCCGCTTTCGTCCAGAACAGCATTTCCCGGCCCTTGGCCTTGCCCATATTGCCTACCTGGGCGGCGGGGTTGGTTTTCAGCTTGTAGTGCCTGACTGCATGGTTGAAAACGGCGCTCAACTGATTGTGGAGCGTTTTCAAGTAGACAGGCGAGTAGGGCTTGCCGTTCTTGTCCCGGTAGTTGAGCATTTCGCTTTGCCATGCCATGACCTCTTTCGAGCCAATCTCGCTCATTTTCCGCTTGCCGAAATAAGGCACCAGCTTCTTGTAGAGGATATGCTCTTTCGTCCCCCAGGTGTTCTCCTTGATACGGCCTTTCACGTCCGCAGCGTAGAGGGCCACGAAACTCTCAAAGGTCATGTCCAGGTCGGCGGTCTGCTGTTGCAGGAATGTCCGTTCCCACTCCAGCGCCTCCCGCTTGGTCTTGAAGCCCCGTTTCATCTTCTTTTCCTTTTTCCCCGTCCAGTTCTCAAAGTAAAAGGACGCATACCATGTGCCTTTGGCCTTGTCTTTGTATGCTGGCATTTTGTTCCCTCCTTACTGATTTTCCCGCAGTCCATAGAACTTTTCCTCGAAGTAGTTCCTGCTCACCCGTCCGGGGATGGTGAGGAAACCTTTCTGCTTCAGTTCCTCGTTCATCTCCCGCACCAGCTTGTAGGCGTAGGGCTTGGAGATACCCAGCACCCCGGCCACTTCCTCGGCCCGTACAAACAGTTCCTTGCTCATGTTTTCACCTCCTTGCTTCTGGTTCGCAAAATTGTTAATGCCCACGTTCTTATTATACATTCGCATGGTTGTTAATGTCAAGAGGAAATTTCGCAATTTTGTTAATTTTTCTCTTGCATATTTCGCTTATTTGCGCTATACTATGTTCAAAGGCGGTGGAACATATGACAGTAGGAGAAAAAATCAAGAAAATCCGAACTTTTCGAGGCATGACGCAAAAGGAATTGGGGCTGGCTGTCGGTTTTGAGGAAAAGGGAGCGGACAATCGTATCGCCCAGTATGAAACAAACTACCGTGTTCCGAAAAGGGAACTGCTGGACAAGATTGCCCAGGCACTTCGGGTAGAGAGCCAGAACTTCTACACGCTTCGCCCTGGCTGCGCCGAGGACTTCATGCGGACATTCTTCTGGCTGGACGAGGACAGCCCCGGCTCCATCCGCCTGTTTCAGCTTGTCCGCAATCCCGGCAAGACGGGGGCCTCCGATGATACCGCCGTCCGATACAACGACACGGACGACTGGCCCGCTCAACCTCCCGTGGGCATTTACTTCAACTATGGGCTGGTAGACGAGTTCATGCGGGAATGGCTCTTGCGCCAGCAGGAACTTCACGCCGGGGAGATCACCAGGGAGGAATACTTTGAATGGAAAATCAACTGGCCGTGTACCTGCGATGACAGCAAACGGTTTGACTACTATGTTCCTTGGAGAAAAGAAAAATAGGACAAGCAAAGCCGCCCTGCTGAATTTGTCGTTCAGCAGGGCGGCTTGCTTGCCCTTTGCAATCATTCTCTTGTGTGGCCGGGTTGAAACGAATAGTATCAATCCAGTATCACAAGGCAAAGTGACAGGTCAAAAACCCTGTATTCATGCGGGTTTGAGCCGTTTTGACGGTTATTCCCATTCGATGGTGCCGGTGGGCTTGGGCGTCAGGTCGAAGAGCACCCGGTTGACTCCCTTCACCTCGGCGGTAATGCGGGCGGTGATGTGCTGGAGCAGCTCGAAGGGCACGTTCTCCACGGTGGCGGTCATGGCGTCCACGGTGTTCACCGCACGGATGATCACCGGCCACTCGTCCGCCCGGACGCCGTCCCGGACGCCCACGCTCTTGATGTCGGGAATGGCGGTGAAGTACTGCCACACCTTGCCCTCCAGGCCATTCTTGGCAAACTCCTCCCGGAGGATGGCGTCAGACTCCCGCACTGCCTCCAGACGGTCCCGGGTGATGGCACCCAGGCAGCGCACACCCAGGCCGGGGCCGGGGAAGGGCTGGCGATAAACCATGTTGTCGGGCAGGCCCAGAGCCTTGCCGCAGGCCCGGACCTCGTCCTTAAAGAGCATCTTCAGAGGCTCCACCAGCTCAAAGTCCAGATCCTCCGGCAGGCCGCCCACATTGTGGTGGCTCTTGACGGCCTTCACGGTCTTGGTGCCCGACTCGATAATGTCGGGGTAGATGGTGCCCTGACCCAGGAACTTGATGCCGTCCAGCTTCCGGGCCTCCTCCTCAAAGACGCGGATAAACTCCCCGCCGATGATCTTGCGCTTGCGCTCCGGCTCGCTGACGCCGGCCAGCTTATCCAGGAAGCGGTCCACCGCGTCCACATAGATAAGGTTGGCGTCCATCTCGTCCCGGAAGACCTTTACCACCTGCTCGGGCTCACCCTTGCGGAGCAGGCCATGGTTCACATGGACGCAGGTCAGCTGCTTGCCGATGGCCTTAATGAGCAGGGCGGCCACCACAGAAGAGTCCACGCCGCCGCTGAGGGCCAGCAGCACCTTCTGGTCGCCCACCTGCCGGCGGATGAGCTCCACCTGGTCGGCAATGAAGTTCTCCATGTTCCAGTTGGCCTCGGCGCCGCAGACACCGAAGATGAAGTTGGACAGAGCTTCCTTTCGCTCCTCCTCCTTCTCAGGCCAGGGAGCGTCCCCCTTGTGGTCCACCATCAACACGGGCACGGGCGCGTTATAGATGCCCTGAGCTACATCGATCTCCACACCGTCCACCACCCGGTTGGGACCGCCGTTGAGAATGACGCCCTTCACATTGGGCAGAGCGGCCAGCTCCTCCGGGGTAATATCATGGGGGTGGATCTCGGAATAGACGCCCAGCGCCCGGATTTCCCGGGCCAGACGGGGGTTCTCCTCGCTGCCCAGATCAAGGACCACGATCATATCCTGCTTCATTGGGGGACTGCCTCCTTTAATATTTTATCTATGTCATAAACTTGGCTACCGTATTTCCCGGGCAAAGCCCGGACTTCTTTTCTATTGTATCATATTCCGCCCGTTTCCCGCAAGGCGGCCTTTAAAATTCCACGCCTTTCCGGGCCCGGATTCCCCGCTCAAAGGGGTGGCGCTCTCCATCCATCCGGGTGATGTAGTCCGCCGCCTCTCTCATCCAAGGGGCGGGCTCCCGGCCGGTGAGCACCACCTCCCGCCCCGAGGGACGGGAGAGCACCGCCTGTTTCAGCACAGCCTCATCCACCAGTCCGGTGCGGCAGGCCCCGCAGGCCTCGTCCAGCACCAGCAGGTCGCAGGGCTCCTTCAACGCCTCTTCCAGCAGGGCGGTCTGAGTGGCATAGGTCTCCCGGCGCTCCTGGGGGGTCTGCTGCCAGGAGAATTTCATGGTCCCGGGACCGGAATAGATCCTTGCCCCCAACTTTTTTAACGGCTCCAGCTCTCCGCTGCACCCGTCCTTTAAAAACTGCACCACCGTCACCCGAAGGCCCTGTCCCAGAGCCCGCAGGGCCAGCCCCATGGCTGCGGTGGTCTTGCCCTTGCCCGTTCCGTAGTAGAGGTGGACCAGACCCAGATTCTCGTTTCCTGCTTCCATTTAGTTTTGCGCCTCCAGCGAAAACGCCTCCCCAAAATACTCCTTTACAAAATCCACATCTTCCACCCGGAAGGTGCGGCCATTCAGGTGCTCCAGGGGGCCGGCGTCGGTGGTGAAGCGGAAGGTGAGCTTATAGGAGTAGAGGGCCTGGCCGTGGCGGCCGTACCTGCGGTTGTCCCGCTCGCTGCCGTACTTCCCATCCCCCACCAGGGGATGGCCGGCGGCGGCAAACTGGGCCCGGATCTGATGGGTACGGCCGGTGATCAGGTCGCACTCCACAAGGGACAGGCCGTTTTTCACCGCCAGGGTCTTATAGACCGTAATGGCAGTCTTGGCCCCCGGCTCCGGCCTGGAACGGACATAGACCTGCTTTTTGACCTCATCTTTAAAGATGTAGCCCTTCAGCTGTCCCTCCCGGGGCTCCATTCTGCCCTTGACCACACAGAGATAGTACTTGTTGAGCTCCCGGTCCTTGATCTTCTGGTTCATGATCCGCAGACCTTCAGCGGTCTTGGCGGCGATGACAATGCCCCCGGTGTTGCGGTCGATGCGGTTGCACAGGGCGGGGGCAAAGGAATTCTCCCAGTAGGGAGACCACTCCTTCTTTTGATAAAGGTAGGCCTGGATGTGGGTCAGCAGGGTGTTGATGCGCTCATTCTCGTCCGGGTGGACCACCATGCCGGGCCGCTTGTCCAGCAGCATAATGTGCTCATCCTCATAAAGGATGTTCAGCTTGGGCTGGTAGAGGGAGAGAAAGGCGTTTTCCGGGGTGGGCTTTTCAAAAAACTCGTCATTGATATAGAGCTGAAGCACATCCCCCACATTGAGGCGCACGTCCCGCTTGGAACCCTTCCCGTTCACCTTCACCCGCTTCAGGCGAATATACTTCTGCGCCAGAGGGGCGGGCAGCACAGGCAGTGTTTTGGCCAGCCAGCGGTCCAGCCGCTGCCCGGCGTCGTTTTTTCCAATGACAAATTCCTTCATATTCTCACCACAGACCCTTCACTCCGGTTATCCAAACTATTTCACCATACCCGCCCCCATCCTGTCAATAAATTTCGTGGATAAATTTGTGAAAAGTATTTGACAATCGATGGACTTTTCTTTATAATACTCTCCGTACCATTCTGCGAGTATGGGGGCACACCCCGGGGAGGTCGACCATGCGCCTGGATCTTCGCGATATTATCCATGTTCCGGACGCCCGGAAAGACTTCCAATTTCAGCTGGACCTGTCCCAGCTGGATTTTTACGGGTCTAACCCCATCGCCCACCCCGTCCTGGCCGAGGGCAGCGTGACCAACCACGCCGGCGCTCTGGTGCTGGAGGGGACGGCAAGCTCTCTGCTGGAGCTGCACTGCGACCGCTGCGGGAAAGCCTTTTCCCGGGAAAAGACAGTGGTTCTGGACAGCCTGGTGGCCCAGGAGCTGGAGGATGAAGAGAACGACGACATCCTTCTCCTTGAGGGCACGGAGCTTGACCTGGACGAAGCGGTCACCACAGCCTTTGTGCTCGCGATGGATACCAAAAACCTTTGCTCAGACGACTGCAAAGGGCTGTGCGCCAAGTGCGGAGCCGACCTGAACCTCGGCCCCTGCGGGTGCAGACCTGAAGTAGATCCAAGACTGGCGGCCCTTGCGCAGCTGTTGGATAACAAAGCTGAGTGAGTACTCGAAGTGCCTCACGGCACAACCGAAGGAGGTGTCACCCATGGCGGTTCCCAAGGGAAAAGTATCTAAGGCCCGTCGCGACAAGCGGCGCAGCTCCCACTGGAAGCTGGAGACTCCCGGTATCGTGACCTGCCCCAAGTGCGGGGCTTACCGGCTGCCTCACCGTATGTGCAAAAATTGTCTGACCTATAACGGCCGTACCTTCGGTAAGGTCGAGGCTCCTGCCCAGGCTCAGCAGTAATGCCACATGAAAAAACCCGCTGCGGTTTGTCCGCAGCGGGTTTTTTTATCTTGGTGGCAGCTGGATCTGCTTGTAAAAGTCCAGGGTACGAAAGCCCCGCTCCAGCTGGGTATGTACATAGGCCTCCCCCGCGTCCCCCAGCAGGCGCAGTCCGTCCCCCTCCAGCTGGAAGGAAAACAGCCGCTTGGGGTCTCCGTGGACGATGTACTCCAGGGCCTGGAGGGCCTCGCCGTTCAGGGGCATGGAAATCCCCTCCCCCACCTCGTCCCGGCACCGGGCACAGTGGAGCACCCCTTCCTTCAGGTGGAACTGGGGCTTTTCCGGGGGATTGCAGCCGCAGATGGCGCAGCCGTCAAAGAGGGGCTCATACCCCGCCAGGCAC